>NZ_VAUV01000017.1 GCF_005780165.1 Phragmitibacter flavus
CATCCAAGTTTTCAGGAAGAAAGTGCCGCAGCACCTCCCACTCATCCTCGACCAAAGTTCGCGGTTGCATCAGCCAACATAGCCAGCTCAATGCATACTTCAACCTTTAGGTATATGCTTATGGGCTTGCAGCCTGTGGGTGAGACAGGCTTGTAGCCTGTCGCTTCATCGTCCCGGTCCCCTCACCCCTCCCCCCGCGCCGCCAAAATTTCCCGCACGAACGGCGATCTCTCCATCACCGTCTTCTCGCCCCTAACTACCTCAGGCGGAAGCTCCCTCGATTCAATTAGTCCCTCGCTGGCCTCCCAAATTTCGTAACTGACCTTTGCTGGCTGCATCGAGGCATCCACATCGAGCACCATCCACATCTTCCCATCGTAGCGAACGGTGAATGTCTCCGCATTCACCACCGCCTTTCCATTCCGCTCATTCGGACTCCCCAACGGTCCCGCCGTAAACTCCGGCCAGCGGTTTCGAATATGATACCCTCCGGAAAAATGCCGGTCGCCAGACACGAATACCACCCCTTCAATCTTCTCCGCCTCCAGCCAGTCAAAAAACGGCTCCCTCTCGTGCTTGAAACTCGTCCAGCTGTCCTTGTGTCCATTTGACTGCCACTCACTCCCACTCGCCAGCACCTTCACCGCCGCCTTGCTCGCCTTCAGCCTCGTTTTCAACCACGCCAGTTGCGTTGCTCCCAGCATCGTCTTGTCCGGTCCATCCTCCATCCTGTTTGGACTCCGATGCCAACGCACATCCAACATAAAAAACTCCACCCCTGAGCGCTCAAACGCATAATAAATCGCCGGATCTTCCGCCTCCTCCACCCTCACCGGATTCCGCCAATACTCTCGAAACGCCTGCAACGACTGTTCCTTGCCCTCGGCGGTCGAATCACTGTCGTTCGGCCCATAATCGTGATCATCCCAGATCGCATAAATCGGACACCGCGCCGTCAGCTCCCGGAATCCTGCCAACTGCCGGTGCGCCGTGTAATACAATCTCAATCGTTCCAGATCCGTGCTGTCCGCATAATGATTGTCCCCCAGCATCAACAGCAAATCAAAATCCGCCCGCGCCGACATCTCTCCAAAAGTCGCCGCTGAATCCACCGGCATCCGCCCTGCGCAAGAACTAAAAGCGATCCGCAACTTTCCTCGTTCCCCCTCCGGCAATGCCGTGACAAAACTCGCTGCAGGCAAAGCACTCACCTCCCGACCATCAAAAAGCACCCTATAAAAATACCGCGTCGAAGCTTTCAATCCCTTCACACACACACCTGACGTGAATGCCGTCGACTCATCAATCAAACCTCCCTCGACCTCAATCGCTCCAACAAAATCCGCATTCTCACTCACCAATACCTTCCACGAAGCTCCCTTCGACGCCCTCACCCAGATCCACGCCTCCGAAGCGCCCAAATGACCCAACATCGGCCCCGCAACAAGACAAGGCGGTCCCTCAATCTTCACCAACGGCGGGATCTCCGGCTTCGGTTTCTTCGCCGCCACCGCAATCGGATTCACCTTTTCCTTCTTCGGTTCCTTCCCCTGCGCTGACCCCACCGCCATCGGCAATGCCGAACCCGCCACCAAAAATCCCCGTCGTGTCATGCTCATGCCTAAACCAACACACCAACCACCTCACCTCTTTCACCGCCCCTCATTCCTTTATCCCTCATCCTTCATCCTTCATCCTTTCAAAAAAACCCTCATCATCCAGGCGCATCCCCATTACCTTCACTCTCATCTCCCCATTCACATCCCCTCCAAGCCCACCTACGAAAACCCCGTCACTCTCCACCTTCACACTCAACCCATTCAACACATGGCCAAAACCACCCGGCCTCCAGCCATGCATCAAATCCTCTTCCCCCTTCGGCATCGGCGGATGCGGAACCGACAGCGACAATAAGGTCCCCGATTCCGCATCAAACATCGCCGGCAACACCCCTTCACCCGCCTCGACTTCCCCACCCACCTTCATCGACCCCAGCACTCGCGCCCCTAAAAAATCGCCCGCCTTCAACCCTCCGGCCTCATCTACCACCAACACTTCATCCGCATTCAACCCACCCATCCCCGCCAAACCCCAAACCACCCTCAACCGCTTCATCTCCGCCAGCGCCACCCCAAACGTCTGCCCCATCACATGCTCACGCGGGAACCCGCAGACCACCGTTTCAATCCCGTTCAGCAACGACGTGTCAATGATCCGCAACGCATTCACCCACGCCACGCGATCCACTCCAGGCAAGGGCTTCCTCCTCGACACCCGCTGCGCAAACGCCTGCTGACCCAAAGCCGACAATTCCTCCCGCATCCTCAGCGGATTCACCTCACCCGCCTCAATCAGCTCCCCAAACCAAACCCCAATTCCATGCCGAAACCGCTTCGGCATCTTTTTGAAAAACTTCCCACCATCAAAAGAAAACAAACTGCCCCACAACCCGTCCAACCACACCGGCTGCACCTTCGCCCCACCACCCACCCGCGCCATCAGCTCAAACCCCTTGTAGAGTTCATTCACAAACCCCGTGCGCGTCAACTGACCCTCAGCAAACAACACCACGGCCTGACCCGCCTTCAACGCCTCTGAGACCGTGCGGATCGCCTCACGCGGCTTCGTCGAAGAAATCGGCACCGTGCCAAAAATCTTCAGCCCCCAGGTAATCGCTTTAATGTGATACAGCGTGTCCAGCATCACAAACCGCACATCGCGTCGGCACGCCAGACCAATCATCAGCGCATCCGCATAACTCACATGATTCGGCACCACCAACACCCCGCCCTCCAGTGGCAACCGATCTGGATTCACCGCCCTCACCCGGTAACAAAGCCGGATCACCCAGCTCGCCACCAAGTGTAAAAACCGCCGCGGTAGAATCCGCATGATATACATCGCCGCCAAAAACGTCAGCGGCGCCAGCACCAAAATCTGCGTCGTCGCCGAAAGCCCCATCATCATCATCGGCTTCACCACCAAAAGGTTCACCACGATCGCCGCCACACAATCCATCAAATTCAAAGACGCCATCACCCGCGCCCGCTCCTCCGGCTTCGCCCGGTCCTGCACAAATGCATACAAGGGTGCCATAAAACATCCCCCCGCCACCCCAATCAAAATCAGGCCGCCATGCAACAGCAGGCTCACCTCGGAGAACCCGCCCACCACCATCAACGAAGCCGACAACACCAAGCCGGACAACGGCACCAATCCCAGCTCAATCCGCTTCCGTGAAATCAACCCCGCCAGCAAACTCCCCACCACAATCCCCACCCCCAGCATCGCTGGCATCATCGCCATCGCCCCCGACGCCGCCGCCTTGTCCAACGGATGCAATTCATGACTCAACGTCACCAAAATGCTTCCCAACGCATTCGACAAAAACCAAAAATACGACCCCCCCAACGCCGCCAGCATGATTGGCCGATCCTTGAAAATCAGCTTCAAATTCACCACATGCTCCCACCAGATCGAACGATCAAACTTCAACTCCCGCCGCTCCGGCGTGCGCTGAATCCATAACGACATCATCATCGGAATCAATGACAGCCCCGTCATCATCAACATCGGCCACCACACCGCCGACCACGCATCATCGCCCGACTCCAGCCGATGTTTAAACCACGTCGGACCCGCCCACATTCCCGCCAGTGTCCCCGCCAGATTCAGCATCTGCATCATCCCACTGCCACTCCCCAACCGGCGCGAACCAATCAACTCCTTCAAAATCCCAAACTTCGCCGGACTAAAAAAAGCCGATTGCGTCGCCACCAAAAAGAAACACCCCAAACTCAGCCATAACGTCCACTGCGTCTCCCCCACCGACAGCGCCCCGAGGAAAAACACAAATCCCACCGTCTGCATCCCCAGCGTCCAGAACATCATCCGCTGCTTTGAATACCGGTCACTCATCCACCCCGCCACGGGCGAGAAAATGATATACGGAATCGAAAAAATAATTCCCAAATAGACCTGCATCGAATCCCCGATATCCGTCCCCAACGCCACCGCCCCGGCGAACGCCACCATCAGCATCTTCACAAAATTGTCCGTGAACGCCGTCGCCCCCTGCGTCACCAGCATCGTCACATACGACAACTGGTTCCTCGGCGGCAGCTTCTCCGCCTCATCCAGAACCTTCGAATCAAAAGCATCAGCCGACGAAATCATGCAGCGCCATCCATACACCTTCCCCCATCTTCACCAACCGATTTTTCTCTCCTATGCCCACGGATATTCGCCCTCGAAAAGCAGATCCGGTTCACGGCCCCAAACACAAACACACCAAGCGCGTCGACTGCTGTCGACACGCTTGGGAAAGCCTGGAAATGGAGCGTTGCGAGCTTTGCATCGACCGATCTCCACCGGTCGCGAGCCGCGCGGGCTAGCTCTTGTAACGCAAACGTTTTTTGTGGCGATTCGCCTTCATGCGTTTTTTGCGTTTATGTTTGTTGATTTTCGTCTTACGACGCTTCTTGAGCGAGCCCATGTTTGTTGGTTTTCTGTTTTGCTTTGTTTCGGTTTAGGGAAATTGGGAAATTCGGAATTAGACAACGCGGTCAGTGCACCACCTTGTTCAATGGATATTCAATAATGCCCTCGGCACCCAGTGCCTTGAGCTCGGGGATGATCTCACGCACCACCGACTCATCGATGATCGTTTCAACCGCCACCCAGCCACCACCGGCCAGATGTGAAATCGTCGGTCTGCGCAACGATGGCAACTGATGCAGCATCGCCTCCAGCTTGTGCTCTGGCAGGTTGAGCTTCAAGCCCACTTTGTAACGTGCCTCAAGCGCCCCATTCAAAAGCAACGCCAGTCGCTCCATCTTCTTGCGCTTCCAGGGATCAAGGTAAGCCGCCTTGCTGCTGACAAACTGGGGATAGCTCTCCATCAACGTGTCCACAATGCGCAGCTTGTTCGCCCGCAGCGAGGATCCCGTCTCAGTGATGTCGACAATCGCATCTACCAACTCCGGCACCTTCACTTCGGTCGCACCCCAGGAGAACTCGATGTCCGCCTGCACGCCGTGCTTTTCCAAATAGGTCTTCGTCAATCCCATCGCTTCAGTCGCGATGCGTTTGCCCTGCAAATCCTGCACCGTCTTGATCGGCGAATCTTCCGGCACCACCAACACCCAGCGCGTTGGCAACGAGGTCGCCTTGCTGTAACGCAGATCCGCCACCACTTCCACATCGGCCCCATTCTCCGCAATCCAGTCGCGCCCGGTGATCCCGCAGTCCAAAAATCCGAGATCCACATAACGACCAATCTCCTGCGCACGCAGCAAACGGATCTCCAGCTCCTTGTCATCCACACTCGGCCGATACGACCGCGAATGCGCAATAATGTTGTAACCCGCCCGGTTAAACAAATCCATCGTCGGCTCCTGCAAACTGCCTTTGGGCAGTCCGATGCGGAGAAGTTGGGTGGATTTGTCTGACATGTTGGGTCGGTGAAAGGGGGCAGGCAGCCTACACACGCTCCCGTGCTTGGCCAGCAGAAATTTACAAGAATTTTCATTCAACCCATGAATGAGATGACGAACGTCTCATGCATTCCCAGTTGCATCCGCCCTCCCCTCCAGTATGTAACAGGCCGCGTTTTTGCGGACAAACCCCCGCGTTCCAGGCCACTTACTTATCCGAACTTTCCAACACTCAATGAACAAAGCCATCCTTGCCCAAGCCGCCAACGAAGCCCGTGGTCTCGCCATGGACGCCGTCCACAAAAGCAACTCCGGTCACCTCGGTCTCCCGCTCGGAGCCGCTGAAGTCGGCGCTGTCCTGTTCGGTGAATCCCTCGTCTTCGACCCCGCCAAACCCAAATGGCTCAACCGCGACCGCTTCATCCTCAGCGCCGGCCACGGCTCCATGTTCATCTACTCCTGGTTGCACCTCAGCGGTTACGACCTCTCCATCGAAGAGGTTTCCAATTTCCGCCAGCTTCACAGCAAGACCCCGGGGCACCCCGAATCTTTCGAAACCGTCGGTGTCGAATGCACCACCGGCCCTCTCGGACAAGGCGTCGGCAACGCCGTCGGCTTCGCCCTCTCCGGCAAACGCGCCGCAGCGAAATACAACACCGCCGACCACACCATCTTCAACCACCACATCGTCGCCCTCGCCGGTGACGGCTGCTTGCAGGAAGGTGTCGCCCGTGAAGCCGCCGCCTTCGCCGCTCACAACGGACTCGACAACCTCATCCTCATTTTCGACTCCAACGACGTCACCCTCGACGCCATGGCCAAGGTCACCCAGAGCGAAAACACCGCCGCCATGTGGACCGCCCTCGGCTGGGACGTCATCACCGTCGACGGACACGACATCGACGCCGTGAAAGACGCCATCGAAGTTTCCAAAAACTCCGACAACGGCAAACCCAAGTTCATCATCGCCCGCACCCTCATCGGCAAAGGCATCCCCGAAGTCGCTGGCACTGCCAAAGGCCACGGTGAAGGCGGAGCCAAGTTTGTCGACGCCGCCAAGAAAGGCCTCGGTCTTCCCGAAGGCAGCCACTTCTACGTTAGCGACGAAGTGAAAGCTTATTTCTCCGACCTCAAAGCCAAACGCGCCGAAGCCCAAGCCACCTGGCAATCCACCTTCGACGCCTGGGCCGCCGCCAATCCGGAGCTCAAAGCCGAACTCGACGCCTCACAACAACCTCTCGACGCCGACACCCTTCTTAAACTCATCCCCGAGTCCCCTGCCGATGGCAAAGCCGCCACTCGCAACAGCGGCGGCGAGATCCTCAATCACATCGCCAAGTCGGTTCCACAAATCATCACCGGCAGCGCCGATCTCTTCGGCTCCACCAAAAACTACATCAAGGACGGCGGCGATTTCTCCGCCGAAAACCCACTCGGCCGCAACATCTGGTTCGGCATTCGCGAGCACGCCATGGGCGCCATCTGCAACGGCATTGCTTATGACGGACTGTTCCTCGGCAGCGGTGCCACCTTCCTCGTGTTTGCCGACTACTGCCGCCCGAGCATCCGCCTCGCCGCGCTAAGCAAACTCCCCGTCACCTACATCTTCACCCACGACTCCGTTGGTGTCGGTGAAGACGGCCCCACCCACCAGCCCGTCGAAACCGTCAGCGGTCTGCGCATCATCCCCAACCTCGACGTCATCCGCCCCGGCGACTCCGAAGAAGCCGCCGCCGCCTTTGCCGCCGCCTTCTCCCGCCACGACGGACCAACGCTCCTCGCCCTCACCCGTCAGGACATCCCCAACCAAGGCTCCGCCAGCGCCGACACCCGACGCCAAGGCACCCTCAAAGGCGGTTATGTCCTCATCAATGAAACCGGCGAATTGAAAACCATCCTTCTCGCCACCGGCTCAGAAGTTCAGTGGGCTGTCAACGCCGCCAAGGAACTCGGTGAAGGCGTCCGCGTCGTCTCCATGCCCTGCTTCGAGCGCTTCGACCGCCAGTCCCAGTCCTACAAAGACGAAGTCCTCCCACCGAGCGTCACCAAACGCATCGCCATCGAAGCCGGTGTCACCGCCCTCTGGTGGAAATACGTCGGCACCGAAGGCAAAATCATCGGCATCGACCGTTTCGGCATCAGTGCCCCCGGCAACACCGTCTTCAAGGAACTCGGCATCACCGCCGAATCCGTCGTCGCCGCCGCGAAGTAAGCGCTCAGATCCAACATCATGAAACTCCCATTGGTCTCGTTGACGAATGGGAGTTTTAGTTTAATCTTTGCGTCATAGAGGAGGCACCTCTGCCTTGAATGAACACACAGCAGACCAACTCTACCTCGACCTCCGCACAGGTCGCCCCACCACCATCCACCTTGACGCCTGCGGGGATGGATTACGAGCAGCTTGCACTGCCCTTAACCGACGCCGAACGCGTGGAATCCAGGCGTTATCTCGACAAATTGCATCCCGGAAACCGCTTTCGGTTGATGTTTGGGCAGCCCTTCTTGCCGGAAACGCCATCACATGGGACGTCCCACTGATCTCGCTAAAGTCTCTCGGCATTCACGCCGATCGGGATGGCATTCAATATTCTCCTGATCTCATTCGTCTTGGCACAGGTGCAGAAGCCACCGCTTGGCTGGATCAGGCGGCAAGTTGCGTCTACAAAACCTTCGATCTGCGCAGCACCGGCGCTTTGGGCAAAACCATTCACCTCGAACCGGATGAAGACAGGGAATGCCGCGTAGCAACGACGGATGCCACGCTGGAAGATACCCTGGAAAAACTCATGATCCTGCATGAAGCCGGAGCCTGTCACACCGAAATCATCGGCCTTGCCGACTCAGGCGATTTCTTATTAGTCAAACAGCCCCAATGCAAGCCCTTTAATGACTTTGACTCTGATCAAAGCGCAGCGGCAATTGCCATAAAGGCCCTCTCGGCCAAGGGTCTTTCTGCCCGGGGATTTTGGGTCTTTTGGCACAACGATCAACCTTGGTGCCTCGGAGACCTTCATAAAGGGAACATCATGCGCACCGAGGCAAACGAACCCACCATCATTGATGCCTTGGTTGGCCTGATTCCTCCTACTCTCCTCAAGCAACTGCCGATCTTGAAATTCACCGTCGATAGAGCGCGTCAATGGACGTCCACGGGGTTCCTGTCCGAGCACGATCCGTTCGCTGGTATCAACGATTACGAGCTTTAGGAGGCATCCAAACTTTTCTCCAGCCCCTAACCTACTCAAGGCCACCCTTCACCCCTGATCATCCCCCAGAACCTTTCCAAATCCCCTTCCTTGATCTCGCGGAAGTAGCTCAACCCCACCGGCGCATCGGGGGTTTGTGCGTTCAACCGAATGCCCCACAATGGCAAGACCTCATTTGGCATCGCGGCATAGCGCAGATCCCCAATCGTCTGGGTATCACTTGGATGCATACCGATCCAGCCGTCGGAAAAATGGGAAAAACGCTGCACCGCTCGCGCCTGCACGCTTCCTTCCGGCAAGCCCAATGCCTCCACCGCTTCCTGGTCGGAACGGAACATCGACTGACTCTCCCCCGCCAGCAGTTTCACGGGTCCGCTAATACCACATCGGAGCGCCACCACCCTGAACGTTTGCCCGTGCACGACCATCCCGCGCCAGACGATGATGTTGCCCATCGAAGGTTTCACCGTGGAACGATCCGGCATCGGCAATCCCTCTTTCGCCAGCCAATCCTGCAACGCTACCTCGGCCCGTGACTTTTGGACCTGGCACAGACTTAAATAGATCGCCACTCCTGCCAGAGCCACCCCTGCCGTGCGTTGACTTCCCCACACCCATGCCAGCACCGCTCCGACCAGCAATGGAAGGGTCAACACGGGATCAATCACGGAGATCCAATCCAGCGTCACCCGTTCATCTGAGAACGGCCACCACGACCTCGTGCCATAACTTGTCCACACATCACAAAAACCATGACCCAAGGCAGCCGCTAGGGCCGGAATCATCAATCGGCCAGCCTCAATCTTTTTTCCGCCGAGTCGATAACTTCCCCACACAAACACCACCGCCAGCAGCGCGATCACCGGAGCAAAAATCACGCTGTGCGTGAAATGTCGATGATACTCCAGCGAGAACAGAGGATCGGTGCTCGACCGGAAAAAAATGTCCACATCAGGTAACATGCCCGCCGACAAACCCACCAACGCCGCCGCCCTCCGCAACTCGCGTTTGCTGGTCAGCGCCACCGCACAAGCAATTCCCAACGTGGCATGAGTGATCGGATCCATACATCAACAAAAAACAAGCTCTTCCCATTTAACGGGGCGACTTGATTACGTTTGCCGTGGCATCATGCGCCAAAAATCATTTATTGTCCTCCACCCACCGGCGCCAAACGATGACAAATCTCCAATCGGTTGCCATCCGGGTCTTCGAAGAAAACCGCATAATAGCTCTTGTCTTCCCATCCCGGTCCTTCGATCTGACATCCGCCTGCCTCCACCACCACACGCGCCAGCCGATCCACCTCCTCCACGGAACCCGCCCAAAATGCCACACGGTTTTCGTTCGGCACATGCCCTGCTGATTCCGTCACGCCAAAAAATGCGCCCGGTTCTCCCGACGCATCCAATGCTTCAAACTGCAGCCATCCCTCAATTCTGGCGTCCACCGAAAAACCCAACTCCGGCAGCAAGCGCTCATAGAAAGCGCTTACCTTGGCCAGCGACGAAACCCGCAAATCAATATGATCAATGAGTCGACCGCTCATCTCGCTTACGACGAAGGCGAAGGCGCTTCCGAGGGCGCCGTGGAAGTGGACGCCGGAGCAGCTGCTGCAGCCGGAATCACTCCAATCGTGATTGCCCGCTCAGCTCCCAGAAACTCCTTGGCCAGCGCCTCCAGTTCTTCACGCTTGATCGTGGTGATGTCATTCTCCAGCGACCTGCTCCAATCAAGGCGATAAGCTTGAGCCTGCGAGTTCACCAGCACGCGTTGCAACCAATAACGGTTGTCGCGACGCATCTGCACAATCTGCTGCAACTGCGGCTCTTGCGCGCGTTTGAATTCATCATCCGTAATTCCCTTCGCCCCTATTTCTGCACCGATCTCCAGGAACATCGGTTCCACCAATGCCACCTGTTCCGGTTTCAGCGAAGCCATCGCGGTCATGTAACCAAAATCGGTGAACGTATCACTCGCATTGTGATAACTCGCCGGACTGTAGGTTTCCCCCAATTCCTCGCGAATTTTCAACCTCAAGCGATCGTCCAAAATTTGTCCAAGCAACACCAACCGACGGGTGCGTTTGATGTCCATCATGTCGGCTGTCGGCCAATACGCGAGGGCATAAGCACGGGGGATTTCCGTGGTGAAATTGAACGTCTTTTGACGCGGCTCCTTAGGGAAGGCAATCTTGCGCGCTTCGCTGTCATCCGGCCGTCCGGAAAGTCGCTTCGGCAGCGCACCGAACGTTTTGCCAATGGCCTCAAGCGTCTTCTCCTCGTCAATATCTCCGACGATGGCGATCTCCATGTAACCCTCTTTCAATGCGTCCGCCATCCACGCCTTCAACTCTGCCATCGTCCGCTGCTCCATCACGGCTCGAACCGGAAAAAGGAACCGTGGATCACTGCCTTTGATGAATCCGGTCACCTCATTCTGAATCACCCCTTCCGCCGTTTTGTTCAATTCATTGTAGACTGAATCCAGATTGCGTTTGAACTGGCGATCCGCCTCTTCCCTGAATCCGGGAGCCATCACATAAGCGCACAGCAATTCCAACTGTGATTGGAGATCCACGGGCGTCGTTTTGCCTCCCAAAACAAACGAATCATCACCCACCGCGAACTCCACGCCGACTTCCTTGCCAGCGAACAGACGACGCAATTCATCGGCGCTGTGTTTCTCCAATCCCCCGGCCTGAAACACGCCTTGAGCATACGGAATGATGCCTGGTTTGTCCGCCGATGGCTGCAGCTTGCCAGCACCAAAGTTCACCGTCATGCGGATGCTGTTTTTCTCAAACTCCGTCTTCTTCAGGTTGACCCTCACCTCGTTCTCAAACACCGCCTGCACGATGCCCAGATCTTCAACCACGTTCTTCTTCGCCACCTTGCCAGCCTCACCAAAATTCTGATAGGCAAACTCCACCTTCTCCTGCTTGGAAGGCGGCTCCACCGGCACACCTGCACTTTCCACCAAGGCGGCGGCAATGGTCTTGTCGGCTTCCGGCAACTCCAGTTTTCCACCAACGAACACCTGGATGTCTTTGGTGCTCCAGGAGTCGCGCAAAGCATCCACACAATCTTCGGCTGTCACCGCTGCGATCTCAATCTCCACCCGCTTCAAATCATCCACCGGATCAGTAAACACCTGCTTGCGGCCGAGTTGACGCACCAGGCCATTGGCAAGATCGGCATTCTTGCGGGTGTCCTTCTGCTCCGCACGCAAACGCACCGTTTTCAGATAATTCGCCGTCGCCTCCGCAAACTCTTCCGAAGTAAAACCAAACTGAACAGCCCGCCGCAGCTCACGCTCAATCAATGTCAGCGCAGGCTTCCAGTCCTCAGGCTTGCTCTTCGCATAAATCCCGTGGATCTCCACAAACTCAAACATCTCATAATTGTAACTCTGCGCCTCGATCAATGGCGTGCCCTCCTCTTTCGCCAGCAACGACAAACGCTGGTTGATCATGGCGTCCGCCAGATTTCGAATCATGTCGGCACGACGTTTGGCAATGGAATCCGCCTTCTGATCGGGCGTCCGGTGCGTCTCCATACTCAGTTCCACCGCAGGAGCTTCCATGTCCGTGTAAAGCTTCGCCACCAATCCTCGACCCGTGCTGACTTTGCCCAGACTCGGATCAGGCGAGTTGCCACGACGCGCCACGGCGTCTGCAAAATACTTGTGGATCAGTTTCTCCACCAAGGCCACATCCACGTCCCCAACCACCACCAGCACCGAGCGTTCGGGCGTATACCACTTCTCATAAAAATCCACAAACCGCTCGCGAGGCATTTTTTTAATCGTCTCCTCGATCCCAATCGGCATGCGAAACGGAATGGTGGATTCGGGCAGCGCAAACTTGTAGCCCTCCTCCATGATGCGCGATTCCACGCTGTCCCTGGCCAGCTTCTCACTCAAAATGATGCCCCGTTCGCGATCCACTTCTTCAGCGGACAGCAGCATGCCGTCCAGATCATCACGGAACAGCCGCAAACCATCCGTCAGCATCGCCTCATCCACTTTGGGAAGCTCCAATTTGTAAACCGTCTCTTTAAACGAAGTATGCGCATTGGTATCCGCCCCGAACGCCATGCCCATCCGCTGAAATGTCTCCACCATGGTCCCCGCAGGGAAATTCTTGGTGCCGTTGAACGCCATGTGCTCAAGAAAGTGCGCCATGCCCTGCTGGTCGTCCTCCTCCATCAGCGAACCGGCATCCACGTAAAGTCTCATGCTGGCACGTTCCTTCACCGGAAACTTGTTCGGCAAAATGACATACCGGAATCCGTTGTCCAAACGACCCCAAATCGCCGATTGGTCAGGCGTAAGATCGCTTTTTTCATGCGGCCAGGGAGTAGGCACCGGTGCTGGTGCCGGAGCCGTCGATGCTGGCGCCGGAGTGGCTTGGGAAAGACAGGGACCCATTGCTGCATAAACCGCAGCAATGGCAAAAACAGGCAGGACGTGGATCAATTTCATGGGGTTGCAATAAAAGCAGTGCGAACAAAGACAGCATCAGCCGCGAGAACGTTCGAGCAAAACGAACATCAATAACGAAAGAATCACCGACATTTGATCAGACTCCTCCACCGGCGCATTTTGGACAATCTCAAAACGTGACTCAAGGAAACCTCGATGTTTGATCATCGACATCACTTTTTCCTCGCCACGCAGGATGGAATAGCGCGGATTGAACAAATAACCGCTGAACAAGCCAATGATCGGAATCTCTCCAAAAATCCCATCCGCCACCTTCACCAGCGGATTGTCCTCGCGAATGGAAAACGCCACATCCCCCTGTCCGTCAAGCACCTCATAATGCGCGCTCCACAGCGACCGCATTCCTTTCCGACGCACCTTGCCCATCAAGGTCCCGTCGGGCGCATGAAACACATAACACGCGTTGAAATCGATGATCCGGTCCGCCTGAATCGTGCATAGCAACTTCGAGCGCGTCGAGTCACTGAACACCTCCACCTTCTCTCTCAGGCGAAACAGCTTCTGTTTCACATAACAAATCGTGCCGCCCTGCGCGTCCTCCACAAAAAGCTGGGGAGCCAGAGCGAGAATCTTGAAGCGCAACTGAAGGGGAAAGTTCATCGTGGGTCACAACCTGACCGGGAACGCCAGCCGCGCAAGCACCACTGGCAAAAATGGCCGAGATCAGACATCACACCGCCCTGCTGATCCAATGATCCACTCAATAAAGCTCCAAGCTTGGGTTGGCATCCGGGTCCGCCTCAACAAACCCCTCCTCCACCAGAAACGCATCCAACACATTCAACGTCGACTGGTAGACATCAAACGACACATTGAAATTGAAGAAACCGTGCCCAAGCCCTTCGTAGGTCACTATCTCACAACGGTTCTTTTTGCGCCGCATGCGTTTCGCGAAATACTCCGAAGTATCACAAGGCACCACCCGGTCGTTGGTGCCGTGAAACACCACGGTCGGCGGCAAATTCGGACCAATCGCGTTCAATAAACTGGCCTTCTTCGCCAAGTCGGGACTTGGAAAACGATCTGCTCCAAATCCTTTTTTCGTCGTGTCCAAGATCGGATTAAACAATGCCATCGCATTCGGGCTGCACGGCATCGAATCATCCTCACCCATCTCATCAAAACCTTTCAGCATCGCTGCTGAAGCGATGATGTGCGCCCCGCCACTGCCACCAGCACCGACGATCTTGCCAGGGTTCAACCCCAGCTCCAAGGCATTCAAACGCAGCCAGCGCATTGCCGAACGCGCATCTGCCATGGCATGCAGCGGAGTCGATTCATGCTTGGCACTCACCCGATACTCAAACGCCACCGCCAACATGCCGCGAGAAGCAAAATACACACAGTGCGGCGCAAACTGGCTCACCTGACCATTGTCCCAGCCACTGCTGAAGAAAAAGGCGATCACGCTCATGGGATAAGGCGGGATCTTGTCCCCCTCAGGCGTCCAGAGATACGCGGACAAATGCGTCCCGCCAATACTCTTGTAAACCTCTTCACGTGCAGTCTTGAGGAGCTCCCGATTGCGATCAATGGGAGCAGGCTTTAAATTTCTATCTTCTTCAGTGGGCATTAAATTAGCAGGCGCGATAATCGGGAGATTCACAGTGGGAGCAAATACTTTTCCACATCCCACCCCTGACAATCAAGGAGATAAATAGGAAGAATCCTCATCTGTCCGTCAATATTCCCCCAATCATTGGAGAAACATTCTCCTCGTCAGCCCAACAAAAGCTTGCAAACACTGCCGCTACAACGGCAAATTCGCTGTTAGACCGCCTCTCCAAAGCGCGTCTTGTCATTTCTCCTTCTGCCATGAAAAAACTGCTTCTTTCCACCCTCCTCCTCGTCGGATTCTCATCGTTTGCCCACGCTCAGATCACTTTTGAAGGAAAGGACGGGCCTGGAAAGGGCAAACACGTGGTGCTCCTCGCTGGCGATGAGGAATATCGCTCCGAAGAAGCCCTGCCGATGCTCGCGAAACTTCTTGCCGAGCACCATGGTTTCACGACCACAGTGCTTTTCTCGGTCAATGAAAGTGGAGAAGTCGATCCCAACAAAGGAAGCAGCCTTACCGCCCCCGAAAATCTCGACAATGCCGACCTCGTCATCATGAGCCTCCGCTTCCGCCACTGGCCCGACGAAGCCATGAAACACTTCGATGACTACTTGAAGGCAGGCAAACCGATCATTGCCCTGCGCACCAGCACCCACGCCTTCAACATCACCGACAAAACCAGCGCCTTTCACTACTACACCTGGAACACCAAAGCCGAACCCTGGCCCGGTGGTTTTGGCAAACACGTGCTTGGCGAAACCTGGGTGGCCCACCACGGTGCCCACAAGAAAGAAGCCACCCGCGGCATCATTCCCGACACCGCGAAGACCAATCCGCTCCTCAACGGCGTCAGCGACATCTTCGGCACCACTGACGTCTACACCGCCGCCCCACCCGCCGATGCCACCATCCTCGTCCTCGGCCAGGTGCTGGCCGGCATGAACCCCACTGACGCACCGGTCGAAGGCCAGAAGAACGATCCCCTTCAGCCCATCGCCTGGACCCGTGAATTTAAAAATGACGCCGGCACCACCAATCAAATCTTTACCACCACCATGGGTGCAGCGACCGACCTCACCAACGAAGGCCTGCGCCGCCTCATCGTCAACGCCGTCCTTTCCTTTACCGGCATAGAAGTCCCTTCAAAAGCCAATGTCGACGTTCCAGACACCTATCAGCCCACCATGTATGGCTTCGACAGCTTCATCAAAGGCAGAAAGCCCGCAGACTACGCCAAGTAAGCACGGTGGGTCGACGGCCTGACACGAATCTTCGCGAGACATCACCTCCTCTCGCCAGTGTCAGCACCCGATCCTCCTTTGCCCTGCAACTCCACAGGGCTTGTTCTCCACAAAAAAACGGTGCCGGAAATCCGACACCGTTTTACTAAACTAAAGATTTATTCTTGGAAGAACTAGCTTCCAGCTGGACTATTCAGCCGCAGGAGCTGGAGTCGGTGCAGGAGCCGAAGGTGCAATCGGAGCAGGTTCTGGTGCGGGTGCAGGAGCTGGTTCAATTGCGGGTGCTGGCTCAGGAGCTGGAGCTGGAGCTGGCGCGGATGCTGGAGGAGGAGTCGATGCCTCTTCAACCTTGTTGATGCCGGTTTCCAGAGCCTTGGCAGCTTCAGCAGCCGCTTTTTCAATGGCAGCCTTGGCTTCAGCAGCTTTCACTGCCGCTTCGTCCGCCGCCTGGTCAGCAGCAATTTTGGCATCGTCCATTTTCTCTTTGCCCGCTTCAATGCCTGCAGCAACAGCCTCTTTGGCAGCGTCAAGCGCTTCGCTGGTTTTTTCCTTGGCAGTCTCAACCGCCTCTGACGAAGTCTTTTCTGCCTCGTCGACAGCTTTGTCTGCCTCAGCTTTTTTCTGATCGCAAGCAGTAAGGCCTGCGGCGAGGATTCCAATAGTAAGAAGGTTAAGCAGTTTCATGGCTTTTACCATCGCAGACCACCGACCGATGGCAAGCAGCAACCGACGCTCATCGACTAAAAAAGCGCAGTGACTGAAGTTTCTGTATAAGAGCCAACCGCCCCCAAACTCTGCCAATGAGGTTGAGCAAAGCCAAAATCGTGCCATAATCTCCCACCACTTTTCATGCCCCACTGGTTCAACAACTCCTCCTCCAGCTTCCCGCTTTACCTCGCCCCCATGGCGGGTATCACCGACGTCGTGTTCCGCCAGATGTGCAAACAACTTGGCGCGGATGTCATGGTCACCGAATTTGTCTCCGCCGAAGGCATCCTCCAGGCCGACGAGCGCACCCGCAAATACACCGAATTCGACGACGGCCAGCGTCCCGTTGGCGTGCAACTTTTCGGAGCCGACGGCAACCGCATGGGTGAAGCCGCCCGCAAAATCATCGACTGGAAGCAGCCCGACTTCATCGACATCAACTTCGGTTGTCCGGTCAATAAAGTCGTCTCCAAAAACGGCGGATCATCTCTCCTTAAGGACTGCCCCCTGCTCACCAGCGTGGCCGAAGGCATCGTCAAAGCCGTCCCGATTCCGGTCACCGCCAAGATCCGCATTGGTTGGGACGAATCCTCCATCAACGCCGTCACCGTCTGCAAACTCCTTGAAGACACCGGCATCGCCGCCATCGCCATCCACGGCCGCACCCGCGCCCAGGGCTACACCGGCCTGGCAAATTGGGAAGTCATTGCCGAATGCGCCGCCGCCGTGAAAATCCCCGTTGTTGGCAACGGCGACATCGCCAGCGGACAGGACGTGGAAAAGCGCCGCAACGAAACCGGCGTCAGTGGCGTCATGATTGGCCGCGCCGCCATGCACAATCCCTGGGTGTTCCGCGAAGCCAAACACTACCTCGCGACCGGCACCCACCTTGCTCCCGTGACCGACGAAGAACGTTTCGAATTTCTTCTTCAGCACTGCCGCCTCGCCCTGAAATCCAGCCGCTACCAGGGGACCGAATTACAAACGCTGCGCTCCATGCGCACCCGTCTGATGGCCTACACCTCCGGCCTGCCCGGCGGCAAACACCTGCGCGTGCGATTCTGCAAAGTCGAAAGCCTTGCCGAACTCGAAGACATCGTCGCCGACTACCTCGCCAACCGCTGGACCGGCAACGATCACGACACCCTCACCGAATCCGCACCAGCCCTCGCCTTGAGCTGAGCAGAGCTGATCTCAAGGCGTCTTCTGTCGTTCATTGTTGATCGTTCCCGTCAACGTCACATTGCTCTGGTCATCCGTGAACTCGACCACGGTTTGCAGTTTGTCTTGCGCCTCGTCCACAAAAGACTCCTTCACCACCACCTTCGCATTTCCATTGCCGAGAAAAGCTGACATCTCCAGGCTCATCGCCGCCTCTGATGCCGACACCTCAAACCTTTGAGAATTGGACGTGTCATTGACGATCTCATGCAGCCCCTCAAACAATCCCGCCGCACTACCCGGACTAAACACCCAACGATACTGTTGTGTGGTTGTGCCGATCACCCTTGTTCCTTCCACCACAAACGATCCATCTTCAGCGACCGAGCCCGTCCAGTCCGCGCTGTATTTTTGCACATTACCATCAGCGCCTTTGAACTCCCCTTCGGCCATCCATTTGCCAATCATCAACTTGAAAAAAGCATGGTCGCCAATGTCTCCTTCCGCGGCCTCCAGCTTCCCACCAGCCACGCCAAAGAGCACCATCATCAAACCAGCCATCCATTTCGTATTCATGCCAGGATGTTATCACGTGCGTTTCTCTTTGTGGAGACAAAACCCACCTCCATCGCGTATGCTGTCCACCTTCCCCAACTTCTGAATAACTTTTCCCATGCTTGATCCCAATCCCTGGTTCTGGTTCGCCCTCATCGCCACTGTCGGTCTCTACAAACTCGAACTCCTCACCAGCCTCCTCAACCTCTCCCGACTCGGCACCCAACCACCTGAAGCCCTGCGCGACGACCTCGACGAGGACGCATGGGAAAAACTACGCGAATACATCGGAGCCCAATCCCGCGCCGACATCCTGCAACGCAGCCTTCAACTCGGTCTCTTCCTCGTCTTTTGGTGGGCCGGCGGATTTCCTTGGGTCAATCAATACGCCCAAACCCTGCACCCCCATCCCATCCTTCAAGGACTCGCCTTCATCGGCATCCTCTGGCTGGCCACCTCGCTGGTCAGCCTGCCCTTTGACGCCTGGGACACCTTCGGCATCGAAGCCCGTTTTGGCTTCAACAAAACCACCGTCCGCACCTTCATCACCGACCGACTCAAAGGCACCCTCCTTGCTTTCATCTTCGGGGCTCCGTTGCTCGCCTTCATCCTCTGGTTGTTCGACAACGTAGAAAATGCAGCCTTCTACGGATGGCTCACCCTCAGCAGCTTCACCCTGCTCATGAGTTTCATCGCGCCGCGACTGCTCATGCCGCTGTTCTTCAAGTTCGAACCCCTCAAAGACGCCAGCCTTCAACAAGCCGTCATCGACCTGGCCAAGCGCCTCAAGTTCCCTGTCGCCGAAGTCAGCGTGGTCGACGGCTCACGCCGCTCCAGCAAAGCCAACGCCTTCTTCACCGGCATGGGCAAGACCCGCCGCATCGCCCTTTTCGACACCCTCGTCGACAGCCATCCTCGCGAAGAAATCCTCGCCGTGCTGGCCCATGAAATCGGCCACTGGCAACGAGGACATGTCCCCAAACAACTTGCCCTTTCCATCCTCACCAACGCCATTCTCTTCGCCCTCCTGCACTTCGCCATTCACTCCGAGACCCTCAGCGCCGCATTTGGCATTGCACCCGCCACCACCGCGGTCAATTTTGTTTTGTTCTTCATCGTCGTCACCCCGATCACCGAACTCATCGGCGTATTCGGCTCGTGGATCAGTCGCAAAAACGAATTTGAAGCCGATGCCTACGCCCGCGATGCCATGCAGGACAGCGCCCCGCTGGCAAGCGCCCTGCATCGCCTCAACCGCGACCACATGAACCACCCCACTCCGCACCCCCTCCACATCATCCTCCACCACTCCCATCCCCCCGTGCTCGAACGTCTTGCCGCCCTGCGCGGAAATTCATGAACCCGCTCGCGGCCCACCGCCTTTGCTGTAAAAAAGTCGCGATTCCACCACCCCGATGAACCAGTCCCCGATCACCCTGCAATGCCCCCATTGCCGTGATCGGTTCATCACCCTCAAACAAGGTTCCGGTCCTCTCGAAACCTGCCCTCATTGCGCCCATGCCGCGCCTCGGGTGCAGTTTCAACCCATCGTGGCAAACCCTGAATCCACGCGCCCCCAACATCTAATCAAACTACCCGATTCGCACCCTCCGCCAGCAACTCCGACCTCGCCGCCTGCCGTCACCAACCACGCCGCCGCTGCACCATCGACCTCTTTCCCCATCCCACATGGCAGTCCCATTCTGCCGCCTCCCGAAGATCCACTCGACAATACTTCCGAAGAATATTCCCTCCCCCTCGAAGAAGCCGTCCCCCCCATCAGCATCAACGCCCTCCTCATCACCTGCATCATCGCCATCGTCCTGGGTGCCATCTGGATGCTGCGACCATCCACTCAAACCTCTCCGACCCCAACTCCAGAAATCGATCTACAGACACTTTCCTCCGCCGCAAAGATTCAATCCATCATTGCCCTCCCCAGCAATGAACCTGAAACCATTCAAGACCCATGGATCCCATCTCTGCCAACCACCGATTTGACGTCTAAAAATGATCCAACCCCCGACCGAGATCTCGCTGAAGAACCCGCACCATGGATGATGATCTCGACCATCGAAGCGGCCCGACAGCTCAATCGCGCCAACACCCTCGATCAACGCCTCCCGCTTTTCCGTCAGGCCGACAAACATCGCGATGGCATCGAGTCCTTTTTCCAAAACTCCCCAGTATTTCGCGAAGATCTCCTCCCTGAATCCACCCTAATTCATCTTCTTCCCAGTGGCCAAAAATCCCACCTTTTGAGCCTGCCCAGTGTCGGCTCATCTCACCCCACCCTCATTCTCCTCCATCGAGACACCGACTCAAAACCCACCATCGACTGGCCGCTCTTTCTCCAATCCCACGAACTTCATTACGAAGCCTTCCTCGCCGAATCAGGCTCCAACGCCCGGTGGTTTCGCTTAATCTGCAAGCTCACCCACGACTTCGAACTTCCCCCTCAACTCCAAAACCTATACCTCACCCTCCGCTCCCACGGTTCCGCCCGGCCCGAATCTTTCTCTCTTCTCGTTGCCCGCGACACCCCTGCCGGCCGCTACATCGGATCGCAAATGGTCTGGGACCAGCAATATCTTGTCGACGTTTTTGTAAAAATTGATAGCATCGGAAATAAGCGCCGCCCGTTCATCATGGAAATCAAAACTCGCTGATGCACCAAGGGAAAAAATTAAATTACCCAGGCTGGCACGTATTTTGCTTGCTTATAACTTGAAGTAGGATTTGGTAGTCTCGTTAACCACTTCCTCTTATGTCAAGCCAAGGCCTCTACCAGACCCAGTCGCAGAAACAGGTCATTGGGCCGCAAATGCAGCAAAGCCTGCAAATCCTGCAAGCCCCCGCCCTCGAACTTCAGCAACTGATCCAGTTGGAAGTCGCCATCAATCCGGTGCTCGAAGTCGAAAACAACGACGTCTCCCTCGAAACCACCGCACAGGAAGATCCCGACAACGACATCCGCGAACTCTCCCGGCTCGACGAAGAATGGCGCGAGTATTACGCCCAAAGCCGCGCCCAGACCAGCCCCCGCACCTCCGAAGACGACGAGCGCCATCGGTTCATGATGGATTCCATCGTCGCCCAAACCACCCTCCAGGAACACCTGCTCAGCCAGCTCAATCTCTCCGACACCACCGATCCCAAACTTCTCGAACTCGCCGAATTCATCATCGGCAACATCGATGACGACGGCTTCCTTCACACCCCTCTCGAAGAGCTCAGCCTTCGCCACGGCCTTCCGCTCGAAGACCTGCGCCGCGCCAAGGAAACCGTGCAATCCTTCGAACCCGCCGGTGTCGCCGCCGAAAACCTTCGCGAATGCCTCCTTTTGCAACTTGAGCGCAGCGGCCGCAAGGCAAGTCTCGCCCACCGCATCATCGATCATCACCTCGAAGACCTCGCCCACAAGCGTTACACCGTTCTTTCCAAAAAACTCGCCGCACCGCCTGATCAAATCTCCCGCGCCGTCGAAATCGTCTCATCGCTCGACCCCCGCCCCGCCCAAGGTTTCACCCAGACCCACAATCACTACGTCACCCCCGACATCCGCGTCGAACGCCACAATGGCAGCGGTTATGTCCCGGTGATGAACAATACCGACCTCCCCCAGCTGCGCATCAGCAACGCCTACAAAGATCTCCTCGCACAACCCGACACCGGTGGCGAAGCACGCAGTTACATCCGCGAAAAAATCCGTGGGGCCAAGTTTCTCATCCGCAGCATCGCGCAGCGCCAGCAAACCATCCAGCGCATCGCCGTTGAAATCCTCAATCACCAAAAGGACTTCTTCGACAAAGGCCCCAGCAATCTGAAGCCCCTCAACATGGCCACCGTCGCTGAAGCCGTCGGCGTTCACGAAACCACCGTCAGCCGCGCCATTGCCGGCAAATACATGTCCACTCCCCACGGCGTTTTCGAACTAAAATATTTCTTCACCAGTGGTGTCCGCACCGAAGGCGGCGACGATGTCAGCAACACCGCCGTCAAAAACGCCATCAGCGAAATCATCAAAAGCGAACCCCCGCAGAAACCTTATTCCGACGAACAGCTCGTCAAACAGCTCCTCGGCCGCGGCATCAAGGTCGCCCGGCGCACCGTTGCCAAATATCGCGAAGCCATGGGCGTCCTGCCGAGCCACCTGCGCAAAAGCGCCTGACCCATCCATTCAACCGTCACCTTAAGGTCGCGACGAATCGATAGATTGTTTGCGCAATCGTCAGCCTGTGGCAAGTCCACGGCGTATCCTTCCTTCCACACACGATGCCCACCGAAGACCAAATCCGCGCCGCCCTTGCCACCGTCAAATACCCTGGCTTTTCCCGGGACATTCTCTCTTTCGGCCTCGTGCAGGCCATCCGCACCAACGATTCCGATGTCCAGGTCGACATCGCCATCGCCACCCGCGATCCCAACATTCCCCGACAGGTTCATGAGCAGGCCACCGCCGCCCTCAGCGCCATCCCCGGCATTGGCGAGATCAAACTCAACTTTGACATCAAAGAACCTGCGAACTCCCCCAGCCCCCAAAACCCCGCTGCCCTCACCACCACCATTCCCGGCGTCAAACACGTCATCGCCATCGCCTCCGGCAAAGGCGGCGTCGGCAAATCCACGGTCAGCGCCAACCTCGCCCTCGCCTTGCGCGCCACCGGTGCCCGCGTTGGCCTTTGCGACTGCGATCTCTACGGCCCCAGCATTGCCCACATGTTTGGCACCGACGAGCGTCCTTACGCTACCGACGACAACCAGATCATCCCCATTCAAAAACATGGCCTGCAGCTCATGAGCATGGGCTTCCTCCTCGAAGACGACGCCCCCGTCATCGTCCGCGGCCCCATGGCCACCCGCTACATCCAGCAGTTCCTCCGTCAGTGCGCCTGGGACAATCTCGACTACCTCATTCTCGACCTCCCTCCCGGAACCGGCGACATCCAGCTCACCATCGTGCAAACCGTCGCCCTCACCGGTGCCGTCATTGTCACCACCCCGCAAGAAATCGCCCTCATCGACGCTCGCAAAGCCGTTGCCATGTTTGGGAAAGTAAACGTTCCCATTCTTGGACTCATCGAGAACATGAGCCACTTCGTCTGCCCCAACGACGGCCACATCTACCACATCTTCGGCAAAGGCGGCGGTGAACGCGAAGCCAAACGAATCGGCGCTCCCCTCCTCGGCCAGATCCCCCTCGAAATGCAAGTCCGCGAAGCTGGCGATACCGGTGCCCCCATCGCCCTCCTCGATCCTTCCGAGAACCTCGCCAGCGAAGCCTTTCGACGAGCCGCTGTCCAGCTCATTGCACTCGCCACGCAGAAAGCATAAGCCTCGGCATCCACAGCTTGAGCGTGCTATTCCATCAATAAACCCTATCGTTGAAGCGCGGTTCAAACCTGCGTCCTCAATCCACTGTCAGCAGCAGCAGGCTCTCGCGGATCTGCCCCCGCCATCTCCCAAGGTAAGCGAAGCGCGCCTGCAACGACGCCAGCTCTTTCCACGCTTCCTGTTCGCCCGTTTCCAAACGACCATCCAAATCCGCCAGCTGCGCCTCCATTTCCTCCTTCTTGCCTGCAATCTCCATTCCCAGTTGCTCCAATTCATCCCTCAATTTCAAGACCCCATCCGCCAGCAACGCTTTCACCAACGCGCTGCGAGCCCCCTCCAGCTTCACCGCCATCGCCGAAGCCTTCTGCAACATCGCCCCCAGCCGACCAAAAATCGTCATCATGCCATCGTCCAGCGGCACCGTTCTCCACGCCTTCACCTCCTCAGGTCCCGCAAGCTCCAGCAAATGTTTCAATCTCAACTCGGGAACCCGCAACGTCTCGAAAGCCTGATTCACCGCCGCCGCCGTCGCATCAGAGCCTCCATGATCCGGATGCTCTTCACGACTCAGCTTCGCATAAGCCTGCTGCAGCACCTCCTCGTCCATCGACGCAGAACGCTTCAATCCCAGCATCTGGAACCCATCCATCATCTCATTTGAATCACCGGCCATAAAAAACATTTGCGGAAAACATCGCCCTCCGCCCTCATTAGCTGAAACTGTCACCTCACTGCTGCCGTTTTTCAATAGCACAGTTAGCCGCATTCTCCTCATCATGAAGCAACAAGCCCTGTTCCTAACCACCATCCTCGCACTAGGCATCTCCGCCTTCGGCAACGAAACCCCCAAAGGCTTCTCGATCGAAGAACTGCCTGGCGACGGCGTGCGCGTCCTCCATCAGGGCAAACCTTTTGCCGAATACATCGTCAACCAGGGCAACAAACCCTTTCTCTGGCCTGTCTATGGTCCCACCGGCAAATCCATGACCCGCGACTACCCCATGAAAGAAGTCGAAGGCGAAGACAAAGACCACGTCCACCAGCGTGGCATCAGCTTTGGCCATGAAGGCGTCGGCGGTTTCGACAGCTGGGCCGAAAAAGCCACCTTCGAAGGCGGCATCAATGATCCCAAACGCGGCGAAACCAACCGCAAACGCCTCGCCGCCGTCGGCTACATCAAACATCGCGAATACACCAAACTCGCCGCCGACGAACACCACGCCAGCGTCTCCTCCATCTGCGACTACACCGATGCTGAAGGCAAAAAGCTCATGTCCGAAGAACGTCACCTCGTCTTTCGCGTCATCGACGGCAACCGCATCATCGACTTCAACCAGGACCTCATCGCGAGCAGCGGCGATGTGAAACTCGACGACAAAAAAGACGCCGGCCTCTACATCCGCGTCCCCACCAGCATGTCCGTCGACACCAAGAAAGGCGGCCGTATCATCAACGACGCCGGCCAGGTCGACAACGATGCCTGGGCCCAACCCGCCAAATGGGTCGCCTACTACGGCCCCGTTCAGGACGAAGTCGTCGGCGTCACCATCCTCAATCACCCTTCCAGCTTCCGCCATCCCACCCGCTGGCATGTGCGCAGCTACGGCCTCTTCACCGCCAATCCCTTTGCTTCCCAGCAATACGACAAATCCCTTCCCGACGCAGGACTCACCCTTAAATCCTCCGAGAAAATCAAACTCCGTCACCGCATGATCTTCCACAAAGGCGACGAGAAAGAAGCCAAGATCGCTGAAGCTTACGAGACCTACGCGAAAAAAGAGCTGTAACGCTCCGTAAAGCCACCCCCCCGTTTTTTTAAGATGCCCGGCCACCCCGCCGGGCATCTTTTTTTGTGCCCATCTTCCCCCCTCAAAAAAACTTCACAAAAATTTTCCGCCTTCACCATTTCTTAAGGTTGGTCGTGGCATTCTGCGGCGCTCACCAAAACAGAGCACCACCAAAAAAACAAACCCAGAATCCAAGATCATGAAAACCATCAGTCTCCTCAAAGTCATCACCCGCAGTGCCATTGGCCTTCTCGCCATCTCACTGCTCGCCGCCTCCACTGCCAATGCTCGCCCCGGCCCCCCCACTCAAGTTGCTCCATCCGTGACTTCATTGGAATCAGCCACCAAACGCCTTCAATCCGCAGTCGAATCCGAAACCCGCCCGCACAAAGGCCATTTCCATCCCGCCTCAGCCCAGCTCAGCAAAGCCACCCGCGAATTGTCGTCCAGCGTCCAGCAACTCCGGTCCGCCCTGCTGAAACGCGAGCCTGCACGCCGGATCAATGAGCGCGTCGCCAGCGTTCAGAGCAATTGGAATCGCGTCGAGAGAAGCAGCAAACAAACCCAACTCAGCAAACGCACCCGCGATCAACTTTCCCAAGTTCGCAGTCAGGTCAACACCGTCGCCCGCAACAAAGGTCAACTCTATGCCAGCCATAGCCATCATGGCCATGGCCATGGCCACAACAAAAACTCTTCTCCTTCCTTTGGCCAAGGCTCCCCTTCCAAAGGCCCCAAAAGATAATCCCCGGCCCTGAACATTGAACTGCGGAGAGCCCCCATCTCCGCAGTTCCCTTTTTTTCTTCAACTCAACTTTCATGAACGCCACCACCACACCCAACACCGAAAATCTCTCGGACATCATCCTCGGTGCCAACGCGCCAGCCCGTCCCTGGACCAAACTCACTGCGGCACTCATCCTCGTCGCTCTCGTGGTGACCGCATGGCTGTGGTGGAGTCATCGAACCCAAGCTCAAAACCAGGCCTCCCCCTACATCACCGAGCCCCTCAAACGCGGCGACATCAACCTCACCATCACCGCCACCGGCAACCTCGAACCCACCAATGAAGTCACCGTCGGCAGCGAACTCTCCGGCACCACATTGGCCGTCTATGTCGACACCAACGATCATGTCACCAAAGGCCAGCCGCTCGCCAAACTCGACAGCAGCAAACTCAATCAACAAACCGAAAGCAGCCGCGCCAGCCTCCGCTCCGCCCAGGCCAAAGTCGCCCAGGCCGAAGCCACCCTCAAGGAAAGCGAAGCCTCCCTCGCCCGCACCAAAAACCTGGAAAAACTCACCAGCGGCAAAGCCGTCTCCACCGCCGATGTCGATACCGCCATCGCCACTGCCGAACGCGCCAAAGCCGATCTCCTCAGTGCCAAAGCCGCCGTCGGAGAAGCCGAAGCCCAGGTCCGCATCAACGAAAGCGACCTCGAAAAAGCCATCATCAAATCGCCCATCGACGGCATCGTTCTCACCCGCAACCTCGAGCCCGGCCAGACCGTTGCCGCCAGCTTCACTGCCCCCGAACTCTTCGTCATCGCCGAAAAACTCGAACACATGAAACTCAAAGTGGCCGTCGCCGAAGCCGACATCGGTCGCGTCGCCAACCAACAAACAGCCACCTTCACCGTCGACGCCTGGCCCGACCGGTCCTATACCGCCAACGTCACCAAAGTCTCCTACGGTTCCGCCGTCACCGACAACGTCGTCACCTACGAAGCCGAACTGCAAGTCACCAACGACGACCTCAGCCTCCGCCCCGGCATGACCGCCACCGCCGACATCCGCGTCGCCGAAGCCACCCAGGCTTACCTCGTCCCCAACGCCGCCCTCCGATTCAACCCCACCACCGCCTCCGCCTCAGCCGCTCCACCAAAAAAGTCCTTCGTCCAAAACCTCATCCCAAGTCCACGCGGCGGCGGATCCCGACCCAAAACAAACGACACCCCCAACACCCGCCCGACCGCCGGCAATCATCAAATCTGGATCCTCCGCGACGGCAAACCGCAATCGCTTCCAGTCAAACTCGGCATCAGCGATGGACGCCACACCGAAGTCATCAGCGACAACATCACCGAAGGCCTGCCAGTCATCATCCAAGCCAACGCCAACGCCATCACGCCATGAACTCATCCCCGCTTATCCAGCTTCGTGGCCTCACCAAAACCTACGGCCACGGCGACGCCGCATTTCAAGCCCTTCGCGGCATCGACCTCACCATTCAAAAAGGCGATTTCGTCGCCATCATGGGCCCCAGCGGCTCCGGCAAATCCACCCTCATGAATACCCTTGGTTGCCTCGACACCCCCACCTCCGGCAGCTATCAATACGAAGGCATCCCCGTGGAAACCCTCAACGCCCACCAGCGTTCCCTCCTCCGCCGCCACGCCCTCGGTTTCGTCTTCCAGGGCTTCAACCTCCTCTCCCGCACCAGCGCGTTGGAAAACGTCGAACTCCCCATGCTCTACCGCGGTCTCGCCAGAAGCGAACGACAACATCTCGCCCGCGAAGCCCTCGCCGCCGTCGGACTCCCCACCAAGCTCCGCAACACGCCAGCCGAACTCTCCGGCGGACAACAACAACGCGTCGCCATCGCCCGCGCCATCGTCACCAATCCCAGCACCCTCTTCGCCGATGAACCCACCGGCAACCTCGACTCCAAAACCACCGAAGAGATCATGCATCTCCTCATCCGCCTCAACGAAGAACGCGGCATCACCGTGCTCATGGTCACCCACGAAGACGAAGTCGCCACCTACGCCAAACGCATCATCCGCGTCAAAGACGGCCTCATCGAATCCGACAACACTCAAGCCCGCACGGGCTCATAATTCATCCTTCATCCTTATGGTTCTCAACGCCTTCTTCATCGCCCTTCGCGAGATCCGTCGCAATCTCACCCGCGCCTTTCTCACCGTGCTTGGCGTCATCATCGGCGTCGCCGCCGTCATCACCATGGTCACCCTCGGCCAGGGCACCACCCAGGCCGTCAAAAACCAAATCTCCAGCCTCGGCACCAACCTCCTCGTGCTTCGACCCGGTGCCGGCTTCGGACCCCGCTCCTCCGCCGCTGGCGTTCCCCTGTTCACCGAACAAGACTCCCGCGCCATCTCCGAACAAATCTACGGCGTCGCCTCCATCGCCCCCGTCAGCAGCTCCTCCCTCAGCACCATCTACCGCCAAAACGCCCGCAGCACCACCGTCACCGGCACCACGCCCAACTACTTCTCCATCAACAACTGGAAACTCGCCGACGGACGCTTCTTCACCGAAGGCGACCTCCGGGGCGGCCAGGCCGTCTGCGTCATCGGCGACACCGTCCGCCAGGAACTCTTCGGCAACGAAAACCCCATCGGCCAAAAAATCCGCATCGGCAAAGCCTCCAGCGAAGTCATCGGAATCCTCTCCGCCAAAGGCCAGTCCGGCATGGGCAATCAGGACGACACCATCATCGTCCCCCTCTCCACCCTGCAACGACGCCTCGTCGGAAAAACCTCCGCCCACGACATCGCCAGCATCACCATCTCCGCCGCCGAAGACGCCAACAGCGACCAGCTCATTGCCGACATCACCTCGCTCATGCGCCAACGCCGCAACCTGCAATCGAATCAGGACAACAACTTCAGCCTCTTCGACACCCGTCAAATTGCCGACACCCTCAGCGCCTCCACGCAAATGATGACCACCCTGCTCGCCGCCGTCGCCGGCGTCAGCCTCCTCGTTGGCGGCATCGGCATCATGAACATCATGCTCGTCAGCGTCACCGAACGCACCCGTGAAATCGGCATCCGGCTAGCCATCGGCGCCCGCGCCCGCGAAGTCCTCCTCCAGTTCCTCGTCGAAGCCATCACCCTCTCCACCATCGGCGGCATCGTCGGCATCCTGCTCGCCCTCGGCCTCTGCTTCAGCCTCGCCCAACTCATCCAGGTCCCCTTTCAATTCAACCCGCAAATCAACCTCACCGCCTTCCTCTTCTCCGCCGCCGTCGGCATCCTCTTTGGCTTCACCCCCGCCCAACGCGCCGCCCGCCTTGATCCCATCGACGCCCTGCGCCATGAGTAATCAACAACCGCAACCGCACCCCTCATGAAACTCCTCGTCATCGAAGACGACCCCCTCCTCCAACGCAGCCTCGCCGCCACCCTGCGTGAAGAAAACTATGCCGTCGACACCGCCAGCGACGGCCAGGAAGGACTCGACAAAGCCACCGACCATCAATACGACGCCATCATCCTCGACGTCATGCTCCCCCGACTCGACGGCTGGGAGGTCCTCGCCCGACTCCGCCCCGGCATCACCACCCCCGTCCTCATGCTCACCGCCCGAGATGCCGTGCCCGATCGCATCAAAGGCCTCAACCAGGGTGCCGACGACTACCTCACCAAACCCTTCGATCTCGACGAACTCCTCGCCCGCCTCCGCGCCCTCATCCGTCGCGCCGCCGGCCAAACCAGCACCGCCCACACTGTCGGCAATCTTCAACTCGACACCGCCGCCAAACGCGTCACCCGCAACTCCGAAGAAATTCCCCTCACCGCCCGCGAATACGCCCTGCTCGAATACCTCGTGCTCCATCGCGGCAAAGTCGTCAGCCGCACCTCCCTCTACGAACACCTCTTCGACGAAGACGAGTTCACCCTCTCCAATCTCCTCGACGTCCACGTCTCCAACCTGCGCAAAAAACTCGGCAACGACATCATCACCACCCGTCGCGGCCACGGCTACAGCATCGAATGACCACGCTCTTCAATTCCATCCGCTGGCGTGTCCAAGCCTGGCATGCCCTCATCCTGCTGCTCGCCCTCCTCGCCTTCTGCCTAACCGCCTACAAACTCGCCTGGGACTCCCAGCTCAGCCGCATCGATCGCGACCTCGCCAGCACCGAACGCGCTCTCATCCGTTCGCTCATGCGCTCCGTGCAGCCTGAGTCACCCGGGCCAAACGCCCCCCCCATGCCCTTCAGCCAGCTCATTACCAAACTCCAGCAAGGCACCATCACCCTCCCCCCCGAAACCGCCGCCCTTTTCCAAAACAACGAACCCGGCCACGCCTTCTTCGAATTCCAGGACCAAACCGGCACCACCCTCCTTCGCTCCCAAAACTTTCCCAAAGATCATCCCCAACTGCTGCCGGTCACCGAATCAGAAATGCTCGAAGACACCCGCACCGAAAAAAACACCCGCGCTTCCTTCCGGAGTTCCAGCTCCGGCCTGCGCAGCATGGTCGGACGCGACATCACCCCCGAACTCATTGAGATGAATCGCTTCGCCTGGACCATCAGCGCTCTCGGTCTCGGCGTCTGGACCCTCGGCCTCATCGGTGGCTGGTGGCTCGCCGGTCGCGCCATCCGTCCCATCGAAACCATCAGTCGCACCGCCTCCCATATCGCCGAAGGCAACCTTCAAGAACGCATCGACACCGACGGCACCGACAGCGAACTCGACCAGCTCAGCCGCGTCCTCAACCAAACCTTCGAACGCCTCCACAATAGCTTCGAGCGCCAAAAACAATTCACCGCCGACGCCTCCCACGAGCTTCGCACCCCCGTCACCATTCTCCTCTCCGAAACCCAACGCCTGCTCAAGCGCACCGACCGCACCCCCGAAGAATATCGCGAAGCCCTCCTCACCTGCCAGCAAACCGCCCAGCGCATGCGCCACCTCATCGAAGCCCTTCTTCTTCTTTCCAAACAGGAAACCCAATCCAACGACTTCCCCAAAACCCCCTTCCAGCTCGACCAGCTCCTCACCGAAGTCGTCACTCAACTCACCCCTCTCGCCACCGAAAAAAACCTCCAGCTACAAACGCATTTCACCCCCACTCCGTGTGTCGGCGATCCCAGCATGATCCACGTGCTCGCCACCAATCTGTTGATGAACGCCATCCAGCACCACCATCATCCAAGCGGCAAAATCGACATCCATTGCGCCCCCTCCGGCCATCACGCCACCTTCGCCGTTCAAGACAACGGCCCCGGCATCCCCCCCGAACACCTCCCCCATTTGTTTGATCGCTTCTATCGCGTTGACAAAGCCCGCACCGGCAGTTCCGGCCACACCGGCCTCGGCCTTGCCATCGCCAAAACCATCGTCACCAACCACAACGGCGAAATCACCGTCACCAGCCACCCCGGCCAAGGCACCACCTTCAAAGTGCAACTCTGAACGTAACACAGACTTTCAGTCTGTGCGTGAGACGGACATCCTGTCCGTCATCAAACAGAAAGTGACACAGGCTTGAAGCCTGCGGGTGAGGCAGGCATTTTGCCTGCCGGCTCGGGACCTTCGGCGCGGAGCCGTATCTCAGGCTTCCAGCCTGCGCATTCGCCGCAGGTCAGGTTCAACAACAGCGACCGCTTCGCCCCGTTCCTACAGTCATCATTGTAGCCATCACTACCGATCCAATTGCGACCTCATCCCCCATTCCCTAGCCAGAAGCGCAAAAAACAACTCACTGGTCCAACCGCCCTTGTATGCCCGGAGCTCAAGGTGGTGAGCCTCCTGTCGGAAGCCCAGCCTCCGAAACAATGCCGCTGCGGAATCGTTCAGGGCGTCAGTCGTGGCGAAAAGACGGCGAGCCGACAGATCAGTAAACAAGTAGGATATCAAACACTCCAGCGCCTCGGTCGCATACCTCTGTCCCTGTCGGCTTGGTGCAAGGGTGATCCCGATCTCAAACTGCCGCGCCTCGTCAGCCAGACAATGCAACCCGCAGTCACCAATCAACTGACTTGTCCCCGTCTCGACGATCGCCACCTGAAACCATGTGCCCGGAACACCAATGTCTCGATCCTGCTGATCGTCGAGTAATTCAGCAGCTTCATCGGGTCCGAACGTCTCCCATGACTGGTATCTCGCCACCTCCGGCGAGGAACGATAAGCACAAAGGGCCGGTGCATCATCTCTCTGCAAACGCCTGAGGAGCAATCTAGGAGTGGTCAATGAATCGGGAAATCTCATACTCAAGGGTAAGGGAGTTGGTTGGGCGGACGTCTGAAGTCTGACACCGCGGAAACGAGACGTCCAGGGCGAAGCGAACTAGCCACATTGTCCGTCGCCGCCACCACCGTTACAGCACAACGACACTCCTACCTACGGACTCCCCAGTCCCACAGGCTCCGACAACGCCGGAAGCAATGGCGTCACCGTCGGTTGAAGCACCGATTCCACTGGCGTCGCCGTCACACTGGATTTTCGGACCGGTTGGCCAGACGGATCGACCAGTTTTGCGGTCACAAAGATCATCAGATTGCGCTTGAAGTGGTCCTCCGCCTTGCTCTGGAACAGTTGACCAAGAAACGGGAGGTCGCCGAGCACCGGCACTTTGTCTTCCACATCCTGCACGTCCTCCCTGATAAGTCCGCCCAACGCCACGGTATGGCCATCCCAAAGAGTTACCGAAGTCGTCACCTTGCGAGTAGAAAACACCGGCTGCTCAATCTTGTTCTCCGTCAACACCAGCGTCGTCGGATTCCCCAGCGCGTCGGTGGCGGTGGTTTGAATGGGGCTGCCATAGTTGATGAATCCTTCGAACTCGGTCACTTCAGGAGCCAGGTTCAGATCAATGGTGTAGCCATCTGGGCCAATCACCGGATCGACCTCCATGCGCACGCCTACCGGCCGCATCTCGAACGCGGTCGGCGTGGTGGGAGTGACCGGATAGGACGAGGAACTTCCGCCAGTGACACTTCCATCGGTCGAGGTGCTGCCGACGGTCTGTGGAATTTGCGGCGGATCAAACTCGGTCGGATAGATAAATTCGCGAATGACTTCAATGACCGCGCGCTGTCCGGAACGGCAGGTCACGCTCGGTGCACTCATCAAATCCACCCCCTTCTTCTGGCTGAGAGCGCGGATGACGACCTGGAACTGCGGATCGGTAAACACGCCAGCGAGCGAAAAAATACCGGGCGAGACACCCGCGGCGGCGGAAGCTCCAGACAACAGCCCATCAATCGAGTCCGGTGTAATCGCGGAGGAACCACTGCGATTGCCCGAAGTAACGGGATACTGACCAGTGGCGACGCCATCTTGCGAAAACGAATAATCAGAACTGGTGGCGCTGGTGGTGGATGCGTTGCCGGAGGTGCCGCCACCGCCAAAAACGCTTTCGCCACCGATGTTGAACTGACCAAGCAACCAGTCGAAGCCGAGTTCATCGGTATTCTTTTGGGTCACTTCCACAAACTTCGTGGTGATGTAAATCTGTTGGGGGATTTTTTTCCGAATGCTGTCCACATAGGCTTCAATTGCATCAAGGTTTGGCTGGGTGTTGCGCACAATCAGCTGCGAGGTTGAAGTGACAAAGTTGGCGGAGGCACCTTCCGGAAAAGGGATACCGCTCGCTTTCAACACGTCGATCGCCGTGGCACGAGATCCGATGGTTGCAGTTCCCGCGCCACCTCCACCCCCGGCAGCAGCGAACGGATCAGCAGGAGCCGCTGCCCCAGCTGCATCCCCACCAGAAGCACCGCTAAGGAAATCGGGCGGGACTAGGAACATCCGGGTATACTGCTCATCGCCTACTTCAGAAAGAGGAACCACCACAACGGCGAATTTTTCCACCTTGTATTTCATGTTGGCGAGTTCAGTGATGTAACGAAGCGCTTCGTCCATCGGCACTTCTTTCAAGTCCAGGCTGATGGTTGCAATCAAAGGTGCTGCCCCCTGACGAAGGATCAAGTTAACTCCCTTTTTGCCTGGATCGCGCTCTTCAGTATCGAAATCACGACTTTTGATGCGCAGGAATTCGATGGCTTCATCAATGCTGGCACTCGAAAAGTTCACGCTTGGGAAAATGATGCTGCGCATTTTCTGACTGTAGTAGGCCGAATCATCCGTGGTGGTTCCATAGGCACTGGCAACATCCTGAATGAGCGCTGAAGGAACCTGCTCTTCCCACGCTTGATTCACGTCGTTAAGCATTTTGGCACGACGCTGGTCACGGGCCGTCTCAAAGTAGTTCTGGCGATTCATCTCCACCTGTTCCATGCCTCGGCGCGCGGCGCTGTTGTAAGGGTCAATGCGCAGCACATCCTGGAACGTGTTGTTGGCGTTGTCGTAATCACCAAGATTCACGTAACTGTATGCCATCTGCATTAGCTTGATGACTTCACTCACGTCGGCCATGTGCGCAGGGGTCAATGCTGGCTCGTAACGTCCAGGGTCATCCAGATGCTCAAGCAACGTTTTTGCATCGGCACCTTCCGGGTGGATCGCAATCGCCTCCTGAACTAGCAAGCGGGCCTCTGCATAAGCCCCAATGGCGGCGCGCTCGCGGGCGAGGCAGACGGAGGCCTCACCAAACTTCTGTTTCACCAAGGATCGCCATGGCTCTGACATGGGTGCATCAGGCAGCCAATCCAGGGCCATCTTGTATTCAGTGAGCGCACCTTCGAAGTTTTTATCATCCATCAACTGGTCACCTCTTTCAATTGCGCTTTGGGCGTCCGCAACACGCTGTTGCCTGCGAACGATCTCACGTTCTGCCACGGCAGAAACGCCATCCGGACTGCCTGCATGGAGTGCCGAAACGAGAGTGAGTGCCACTGCTCCGAAACAAACCACCGGCTTGACCGTCCACAAACTCCCTTTCGACGAAGGTCGAGGTCGATGGTGTTGATTGTCCTGAACAGACTGTGGATCTCGGTTGATCCCGGCTGAAAGCATGGGGGGCAAACTCGGGCCGCCATCGTCGAACGCAGTGAGGAATTCCATGCGCCGACCCTATCGGACTGATCATGAAGGAAAGGTTAAGGCGCTGAAATTATCTAAAAAAATCCCGTCTTCATCTTCTCTTAATGTTGCGCGTTCTAGTCTCGTGTTGATGCAACCGAAAACCGCGCAACAACCCGGCGAGCGCGCCGTCTTGACAGGCCGAACCTTTTCAATGAAGGCGCTCGTCGTTGAGGATCAGGCGGAGCTTCTTCAAATCCTCGCCCAAACCCTGCGCGAGGATGGCTATATTGTGGATACGGCTACTGACGGGCCGAACGGATTATTCAAGGCTCTCGACATCGCCTACGATGTCATGGTGCTCGACATCATGCTGCCGCAGATGAATGGCTGGGAACTCCTCAAGAAACTGCGCGAACAAAAAAAGAACACCCCCGTCCTTCTTCTAACTGCCCGCGACACAGTCCATGACAGAATCCGCGGGCTGGATGCCGGAGCCGATGACTATCTCACAAAACCCTGCAACCTGGCGGAGTTGCTGGCCCGACTGAAAGCGCTGATCCGACGAAGTGCCACCCCTCCACGTCCAATCATCGAGATTGGGGATGTCGTGTTCAACCTGGGTCTACGCACCGTGAGCAGGCACTCCCGTGAAGTCATGCTGACTGCCCGTGAATACGCTGTGGCAGAGTATCTGGCGATCAACCGCGGAAAGGTCGTCACTCGCAGTGCTTTGAATCGGCATCTTCTTAATGAAGGAGATGAAAGCCCGTCCAACCTTGTCGCAGTGCATATTTACAATCTGCGCAAAAAACTGGGTCCCAACTTCATTCTGACCCGCCGCGGCATTGGATACCGGATACCATGAACATTTTTTGCCGATCCATCCGATGGAAACTGCAGCTTTGGCACGGCCTGGTTTTGCTGACGGTGCTTGTGTTGTTCGGGTTCGCCGCGCAATGGCTCGTATGGAAAAACACTTTGAAGCGGATTGATGCGGAGCTCAGCCTGCGCGCCTCCTTCATCGGGGCAAAAATGGCATTCCAATATGGCCTCCTCATTGAATCGCCTTTTTTTGAAGGCAACATTCCTCCCGAGCAACGATCCCTTTTTGGACAACCGAATCCTGAGTCATTCTACTACGCCATCTGGTCCGTGGATGGCACGCTATTGGAGGCCTCGGAACACGCCCCCTCCGACCTCACCAGGCCCACAGCGACTGTGCATGCTGATTCTCCAGCCCCGCGAACTCGAGAGGTCTATCGCGAATTCATCGTCAAACCATTGAGGCCAGGTCCACCACCACCGCCAGACCCAACGATGGTCTTGTCCGATTTCTCACCGCTGGAATTTTCGACTTCGCCCGATGTCATCGGCGTAGTCGGCTGCTCTCTGGACGCCGCGCATGAAGAGCTCCGTCAACTCACCCTCGGCTTCACCGCCGCTGGAGGTTTCATGCTCTGTGCAGGTCTCACCATCGGATGGATGCTCACTGATCCCGTCATCGCTCCAGTCAATGAGATACGAAAAGTGGCCATTCAAGTCGCCAATGGAAACATGGCAGAGCGCATCCCGATATCTGAGCAGGACAGCGAAATGGGCGAACTCGCCAGCGTATTGAACGACACCTTCACCCGGTTGAAATCGGCCTTCGACAGGCAGGCGAGATTCACTGCCGACGCCTCGCACGAGCTGAGAACCCCCATTTTTATCGTTCTTTCCCAGGCGCAATCCGCATTGATGCAAGAGCGCTCCTCGGCCGAATACCGCCGTGGCTTCGAAATCACCCAGACCGTGGCCAAACAAATGTGGACTCTTGTTGACTCGCTTCTGCTGCTTGCACGTCAGGATGCTGGCGAACTTTCTCAAAGCGTCGAAGTTTGCCAACTTGAGACCATTCTGACCGAGGTGATGAGCTTGATGGAACCGCTCGCACAATCGAAACAGGTCACCCTCCATCTGCAATGGGAGTCCGCCGCAGTTCTGGCCGGACCACATCATCTCAAACAGATTCTCACCAATCTTCTGTCCAACGCCATCGACTACAACCAACCGGGCGGCGATGTCCGGGTATCCCTTTGCGTTTCAGAAAAAATGGCAGTTCTCATAGTGGAAGACAGTGGCTCTGGCATATCTGCAACAGATCTCCCCCATATTTTCGAGCGATTTTACCGTGCCGACAACACCCCCTCTGCAGGTGAGGGTCACTCAGGACTTGGCCTCGCCATCTGCCGTGCATTGGTTGAAACTTACGGTGGCACCATTGAGGTTGAGAGCACACAGGGCTTCGGGACCAAATTCACCGTAAAGCTGCCTCTTGCCTAACAAGGGCAGCATCACTATTGATCGGCTTCTATCCTAATTGCACCCGACTTTGTCGGATCAAGACCTCACATTGCTTCCAGATCGACATGCAGGAAACAAACCGGTCGCCGTTGCGCTCTAACCGTCTCATTGTGATTACTTTAGCGTGAAGAATTAGTCACAATACCCCGCTAGTGGATGGGGGATCGAGGGCCAAGGTGAACACCAATATGAACAGTTTACATAGGCGTGGCGCAAAACCCGGATGCTCCGCCTGTAACTAAATCCAATTCAAAATGCCCAATCCACCATTCCACGAAAACAGCTCTACTTTCAGAATCCTTGCCGGGATTTCCTCTACAGAAAAAATCACCCGCTCAGGTAAAACCTTGTCCCTCTTTTCCGCACTCGCAATAGTTACTATGGGATGGATGGGCACAGCACAAGGGGCAACGGTATTGTATTTCCAAGGATTTGAGGATGTCGCGCCAACAAACGCCTGGAATTATGCCATCGGCAATTCCACTGTGACACAGGTCGGCACACTAGCCACGAGCGGCCAGGTTCCTCTAGATCAGGGTGTGTTGGCAGGAGACAAATCGCTTCAACACAGCAATCGTGTCAATGGCACTGGAGTTTTGGGGACCGTTACTTTCTCCTCAGTCGATCTGACCCAGTTTTCGGGCCTATACACCGGTCTCTACATTGAAGTGCGTTTATCCAGCACCGGCACCTCAGCGAATGGAAACGATACGGGCGATTATTTTCGCATGTTTTCCTCCATCAATGGCGCTGCATTTGAAACTGACTCCGCTGCCAATGCCGATATTTCATTGGCAGGAAGAAGCAATGCTAGGTGGGGATTCAACGCAGCGCCGCTCTCCCCAAACCCCCCAGCTACCGTCGCCGCAGGAGGCAACCTTCAGCTTCAATCTCCCCCAGTAGGAGGTGGAACCAATGACAACAACTATTCCACGTTTCGAATTAATCTCGATGATTCCGCTTCATCGATTGCCCTTCGCCTAAACTTCCTAAATGACTCGTCAGGAGAGTTCTGGAACGTCGACAACGTAGCCATCTACGGAACTTTGGTTCCAGAACCCTCCAAAATGGTCCTTGTCGTGTTCGGATTAACGGCAGCATGCATACATCGCCGCAGGTCAAAAACCTGCTGAAGAAATCTCGGCCACTGCAATCCCCCCGATACGCCGCCATTTAAGTTTCGCATTTGCTCCTGACAAGATCGGCCAGCTCATCTTGTGGCTCAATGTCTGTCAGACATGACGTCGGCATTCAGAAAACTGTTCATCTAGACTTTACGTGCATCGCCACGTAAACCCTGACCGCCTTAGAATTTCACGGGCTAACCTCTAATTCTGGCTGAGCCCATTGAGGCATTGCCGCAAAATTCTCGCCCTCACGGCATAAGATTACGAAAGTAGATTGTCCGAAACTGCACTTCGTCATCGTTTGGATTTTGGGTGTTCCGATTATTTAGATACCGTTCCACCACTGCCTGCTGTCTTTGCTCGGCCGTCACGCGCAACCTTCCATTGCGGGTCTGTTTCAGCGATTGGCCAACGGTATAAATGCTAAACACGCCACCCCGCGTCGTGATGAGACTGGCAATTTCTCTCATCAACGCCTCGGAAGCCTCGCCGCCATCGGCCACCCCTTTGATCTCACAAATCTCTCCGGGCGTGTCGTAGGCATTTCCCAAGTCTCCTCCGCCGCTTGCCGCGGTCCAGGGGTAACCATAGACCTTGCCCTTCTGGTGTTCCCCATCCGCCAGCACTTGATGATAAATGTTGGAGGCCACCTCGCTGGCTGGATGCCGCAATGCTGATGAACCCGCCACCAGCGCCACCAACCCTCGATCTCTCGCCAGATGCTCGAAAGGCAGCACATGCGAGTTCACATTAATCCGTCCCCCCACCGATGTGCCGTGCGGCTTGAGCATCTCATTGGAAGCTGCGCCAAAAGAATTCGGCACCGTGAACAAGTCCAGCAATGCCCAGTCCGGCAACACGCTGGCATCTGGATAGTTGTTGGGTTGCAACCGCAACGTCCTCCAAGGTGTGCTTCCAGAATAAGCATCGGTTCCCGTCACCACATAACCCAGTTCGCCCACCGAACTCATCAGCCCGTTGTCATTCTGAGCATCGTTCACGCCAAAGCCTTTGGGTGGCGGCATGTAGAGGCTCGCATCAGTCAACAAGCCATTCGCATCCGTATCCTGCTGCGGCTTCACATCCAGGGGCGGCCTGCCGAGCGTGGAACGAGAATTGATATTGCCCAAAGAGTTGGCACCCGCAGTGTTGGGCTGCCAGTCACTGGAGTGTCCGTTGGCACGTGGATCGTCAGTTTCCAGTGTCAGCATGGCCGACATTGGAGTCGTCGATGGATCACTGGTCCGGTAATTCAACGATCCCGATTGCGGACTCAACAGCAAACGCGGTCGTCTTCCCAGACTGGTCAATATGCCATTCAGATTGGTGGTCGAACGATACGCCGCCATTCTCACGTTGGCATTGGGCTGTTGAACGTAAGACTTGTCACGATAAAACATCTTCGTCACCACCACCCGTTTTCCCGGCATCAGCATGGTCTGGTTCGGCCCCTCACCGCCGGTCAGATCTGAGCGAAAAATACGCACGGCATCCAGCGTCCCCTGCATGTTAACAAGATTACCCCTGGGACTTGGAAAATAACAAACATGGCTGTTCGCGCTAACTCCCGTAATCCCCAACACCCACCCCATCGAACTGTTTGCGGCGGGCTGCGGCGCCAGATCAGGAACCAAATCAATCCCCTCTTCCACCCCGTAGCTTTCTGGAAGATAGAACTCTGCGGTGTAGTAACATTTATAAAGCGACTTGCCCGCAGGCCAGCCGGCAGGACGAGGTGTCGGCTGCGGCGTGGGATCTTTCTCAACATACATCCCCAACTCGGTGAAGTAGGGCGACCGGCTCACCCCTTGATAGCTATCGGTTGCCGCATAGGCATGCGTCGCGTGCAGCGTATACTTGCCATCCGGTGCCACTCCGAATCGAAGCGGCGCAATGATATCCAGCGAGGATTCTTTGGCACGAACATAGTCGATGATGTTCACAATGATCTGCGCCAGCCGGATGTCACTGTCGAGGCTGCCAGGATAATACTTGTCTTTGAAACTTACGCCGGGAGCAATTGGCCAGTTCTTTTCACTGATGTAGCGGAGCAGATCACGCACCACCGCATCAAACTTGTTGGGAACCACCTGCTGACCTGTGGGATCATTCAGCCAATCCTGCTGACCGCCCGCAAGAAAATCCAAATCGCCCGGATCGCTTTCATCCGCAGCAACGTCATCCCTCATGATATCAATGAACTTCCTCGCGTAAGATCCATCGGGATTCTTTGGCACCAGATCACGATTGGTGGTCAGCATGATGCGTTCCTCTCCAAAAAACGTCGTGTCGGGATCGTGATTGTAATGCGTCAGCTCAAACTTGTTATACGCCAGCATGTCCGACAATCCCGGAACCTCTGGCTCCAGTTGCCTCGCATCGGCAAAAGTATTGAAGTATCTTGCAGGCGAAGCCACGGTCCATTGATGCAACGCATCCGCCATGGCTTCCGTCAATCCCGTTCCACCAGGCAAACTTAGCGCCGTCAAGTTGATCCAACTTGGATGCGACTTTGGATTGCGGTTCACCAGTGAGGTGGACGACGTGTCCAGATTCCTTTTCCACGCCAGATTGTAATTGATCTTGCTGCTTTCATCGTCTGCCCAATATGCGAACCGTCCAACCAGTGGATTCGCCGCATCCGTCAGCACCGGCTCTTCGGCGAAATCGAATGACCGGTCCCCCGTGTCAGAGTTTTGACGCACGTAGACCCACTTCAGCCTCAAGGCCACCGGTTCGCCCGTGGCTGGATCCACGCGATCGGTGATCAACCGCGTCGAGACGAGGCTCTCAGATACCATCGGAGCATTGAGATCGGGCCCCTGGAAGATCGGATCACTGTAAGTTGTTGCCAACGGCGCTCCTGAAGAAAGTTCAACGCGACGTGCCAACAGCTTTTGATCCGCCGGAGGATCGTTGGGGACAATCAATGCCCCGGGTTGCGTCAGCCAGTTACGCCGCAATCGGGTATGATCCTCCACCGACTGCCCCTCCGCGCGCGCCGGATCCACCGTCTCTCTTTGCAAAGTAGCAATCACCCTCTCCATCCCCTCCCTCGCAAACAAACCCGCTTTGGTCCGGTCCAGATGACCTCCGGCCGAGGTGTGGTCGAATTTCGCCGATTCAAAATAAGCCACCACCATCAAGGTCAGCAGCGCAACAAAAAACACCGTCACCACCAACGCGGTGCCCCGACGGGAAAACAACAAAGACGGACGGTGGGAAAAATGTTTCATCGGGCGTTCTGGAGCTGAACTTGAGTGGTGTAAATGCGGATGCCCGGAAGCAATCGCTTGAGGTCTTCGCGATTTGCCGAAGCCGTTTCGAGCCGGTTGAGGAACTGCGCCGCATCCCTCGTATTCGTCTCCCGGGAGAGCTCCCTCATGTCATCTGCCACCACGGCGAGGCGGGACGCATATCTCGAATCAATTTGAGCCAGGGAAACCTGCACCGTGGCTGGAAGTCGACGCTGCTCCGTCACCGTCCCACCACCCGTCGTCGGGAACTGGCAGTTATATCCCACTCGTGAGTCATACTCCCTCGGCAGCTCAACACCGTCCAATCCAAACGACCGTATCCAAAGTCCCAGCACATATTCCGCAAACAGTCCTTTGTAACCTGCGTCCACATCTGCCGGCTTGACCACCTCATCCACCACGCTGGAACTTACCCACAAATCTGGATTGGCATCCTGATAGATAAGAAATTGCGGATTTGGTTTCAGCACGCCATCAATCTTCACCGAAGGATTCACGAAAAACCGGCACAACATCGGCACCGCGTTCTCCCACTTCACAAAATACCCCACCTGAGCGATCTCCCCGAAACTGGTTTCCCGAGCCAAAGGTGCCTGCCAGAAGATGCAATCGGCATTGCGATAGTCCGCCGATAGCCGGTCGACCGGTGGATTGATGATGAACTGAAGATTCGCCGGAGCGCCACCCGTCGATTGGGCTACCGGCAGCAACGCCCCCTGCAATTCTGTCCCGATAAAATCCGCAATCGCGCGAACATTCCTCCGCCGCTCCGCATGCCCCTCACCGTTCAACCACGCCTTGGATGTGCCGGTGAACATGATCGTAAACAACGTCATGATCACCGCCAGAATGGCCATCGCAATCATCAACTCCAACAGAGTGAAACCACGCGCATCCCCGCTTCGGACTCTTCTAATAACGGGCGATGCTGGCATGAAAGATGGATTCTCCAGGACGAAGGTTGGGATCAGCATTCGCAGAAACCGGCCAGGTGAAGTGCAGTTTCACTTCAACAAGATTGGAGACACTGCCTGCGATCCTGCGAAAACCTTCATCCTCCGACTTTTCCACCACGCATTCAAAATGCGCCTTCGGATCTGTTGCCGCCAAAGTCCCTGACAATGGCACGCCTTCCTGAGTAAAATAATACACACTGTCCTCCATCGGGCCCGGGGCAGCGGCTTCAGCCATCGCCGACCACGGCTTCGACCGTCCCAAGGCATCAAACGGCACCACATGCAGATCGCCCACCACCATGCCCGTCATTGCGGCAAGCGCCGTGTCCTCACCCGCTTCTTCACTGGTATCCATTGCCAGGCTGAGCAATCCAACCACCGAAAGCAAGGCCACCGAAGCAATGCCCAGCGCCAAAGTCACTTCCGCGAGACTAAATCCGGTGTTCGCTCCCCTTCCCCTTGCAGTCATCAACATCGACATCAGGGGCGGTTGATTTTGGCAAGCCCTGTCGCTCCAATGAGTGACACATCATAAAAATTCCCGGGCGATCCATCACTCGTGGTATTCCGATATTTCATCACTGCTCCCTGCTTGACCCCCTCCACCAGTCGGATGCGCGCCGGACTCTCCGAATCATGCAAACCTCCGTTCGGCAAAAACACCCTCAACGCACATGTGGCACTGGAAAGAGCGACCCCTTGATAGTCGAAAGGCAACGACCCCGATGCCGCATCCTCTGGAGCCAACGGCAACGGCACTCCCGCTTGAGAAACAAACGTGCAGGTGCGGCGATCCGCAAAATCCACCAACACCCCCGAAGGCAGCGCCTGCCATGGCGTGGCCTGGGTCCAGCCATTCGATGCATCGTATTCCATGATCGCCAAAGTGCGAAAATCGTCCTCCACCCCCAAATCCCCCAGCACCGCCAGCGCGGTTACCGTGTTCTTCGTCATCGCCATCTGCCTCGCCTGCGCCGCAAGATGGGTTACCAGATTTCCAGCAGCCGTCAGTCCGGTCGATCCCACCAGTGCCGCCATGGCAGGAGTCGCGATCGCGACCAGAAGTGCAATCAACGCCATTACCACAACCAACTCCAGCAACGAGAACGCTCTGGCACAAGCAGGAATAACGCGGTGGATGGTATTACGCATTTTAATGATTGGAAACTCCTCATTAACAACGAATTACCTTCAAGTCACCCCGAACGCCGCAACGATTCCGTCACTCAAGCATCGTCACTCTCTCCCTCTCGTAAGCCGGTCAATTATTTTTCAAATTGCACGCCATCGGACATCCGATTGAATAGATTGCCCGCCATTTCCGTCTCGGAAACGGGCTGCAAACCGCAAGATATGCCGGGCACCGTTCCAGCCACGACTCTTAAACATGAAAAATGTTTAAAATTCTAGTAGATTTAATTATTTAAAAATTTAAAATATCAACATGCACTCGCTCAACATCCCTATCTATTCGATCGCGGTTGCTTTCTCCCTGGCTGCATCCCTTCCCGCAGCCAGTTCCCAAACCAAAAATCCGGTCTCCAAAACGTCCGGTCCTGTTCAGCACAAGGTCGCCAAAGGCGAAACCATGTGGAGCATTGCCCAGAAACACCAGACCAGCGTCGGCGAAATCATGGAGCACAATCGTCTCCAGTCCCATGTCGTTCGCGAAGGCATGAACCTGAAAATCCCTTCCCGGGAAGCTGTCAAACCGATCACTTCGACCACCTCTAACAACACCTCTAACACCCCACGACCCACGACCCGCGAGTCCATTCACGTGGTGAAATCCGGCGAAACTTTCTGGACCATCGCCGAGAAATACAAAATCAATCCACAGGCCCTTGCGCAGGCCAATCCCAACATCAATCCCAACCGACTCCATCCCGATATGGAGGTGACCGTTCCGCCTGCCCAGATTGCCTCTTCCGCACAGAAGACCACGCCACAAACCACTGCGAAACCCACCCGCACCAATCCCACACCACCGGTCGTGGCTGCCAGCGGTGAACACATTCTTGAACAAGGAGAGACCTTCTACTCCATCAGCAAAAAGCGCGGCATCAAACTCGCCGACCTTGTCGCGGCGAATCCGACCCTCAAACCAGAACGCCTCAAACCCGGCACCAAGATCAACCTACCCGGCGGCACCGCCAACTCGACGAAACCCCAGCCCACCCTGACTTCGTCGCAAACACCCAAACCAGCGACCACCGCTCCGAAAACAACCACGGCCTCATCCAAACGTCACACCGTGGGCGAAGGAGACAGCATCGCCAGCATTGCCGAAAAACACTCCATCTCCACTGATCTGTTGTTGAAGCAAAACCGCCTCACCGAAAGCGACTCCATCTACATCGGCGACGTCCTCACCATCCCCACGACTGCATCCGGGACAACTCCCACCCAGCAGAAGACCGCTTCCACCACGACCCCAACAACAAACACGACCGCCAGCAACACTTCCAAACCCACAACGGCTACTGAAGCTCCAAGTCCTGCCACCGTGGAAACCTCTCCAGTAAAGCCCAAAGCCAATGCTCCCCTTCACGTTGCTGAAGATGGAAGCATTCGCTCCTACATCGTCAGCCACGGTGAAACCGACGAAACCATCTGCGAAGCTTTTGGCATCACCAAAAAAGAACTCTTTGAGCACAACAAGCTCAGCCAGGGCACCCAACTCCGCCCCGGCGATGAAATCATGATTCCTGCGACCACGAAGAAAACCGTCGTGTCGCGGTAATCATACAACCAACCACTCCCAACCTAAGAACCATGTTCAGCAATGACCATGGTTCTTTTTTTGTGTCGTGCCCCGACCTCATCGCGCCAGCCACCAACGCTCACGCTTGTCTGTTCCGTGTTGCTCCAACGCATTTCGATAAGACTCAATCTCTTCGTAGTCCAACGCTCGCATCATCAACGGCAGCACCTCTTTCCGATCCATCTTCTTGATCTGCTTTCCGAGTTTCCATTCCTTTTCCTCAGCCAGATAAGGCACCAACAGATCCAACGCCCCACGCAAGCTTTGCCCCTTCGGACCCCGGTGCCCCCACCAGTCCACCCCCACGGACTCCCCCATCCGTGCGAGTTGCATAAACGCGCTCAAGTTAAAGACCGAATACGACCACGACAACGTCCGCGCCAGCTCCAGCGGCTGCGTTCCATCCGCCTCAATCTGCGCATCCAGCCTTCGCGTCAGCCCAGCCCGGGACCTCGCTTCCGCCTCCTCTTTCATGCCCAGATACAAAGCCAGATGCGTCGCGATCACGTCATGATAGACCCCGTGATTGTTCTCCGCCTTCTCGTATTCCAGCCCGCTGTCGCTCGTCCGCAGCCACTGATAAAATTGCTCCAACCAACCGCTTAACGACTCTCCATCATCCAGCGTCCAGGCCTCCGAGCCCCGGATCATCGCCACTCCGTCCAACATCCCCATCATCGACTCCGCCTCAATCAGCCCCGTGCTTCGCCCATCATTCCTTCCCGGCACTGCCTGCGCATAGTTCATGTGTGGATTCATCCGCGTCCCCTCATTCAAATACCACACCCGTAAAAACTCCGCCGCCTTCGCCGCATACTTCTCCTCACGAGTAAAATAATACGCCAAACCCAGCGTCTCAACCCACTTGTTCACCCGGCTGAACCGCGACGCATCATTGTCCTCCCTCGCCCCCGGATTGCGCACTCCGTCCCTGCGAATCCACGGAAGCCCGTCCGGCTTCTTCGGGTCCGGCCACCAGTAAACCCCGATGCTGAAATAATCGTGCGGATCCCCACTGGCCGCCCGCTCCTCCTTGCCCATCACCGACTCCGTCTTCGCCTTCAATCCCCGTTCCGCCTCGCTTACCAACGCCTTCAAAGCTGGTTTCAGCGACTCGTCCCCCTCCTTCAAACGACGCGCACTTTCCATCAGCACCTTCGGCGAAATCGAAAACGTCCCCGGCTCCTGTGCCCTCAGATCTTCGCCACCCATCCTCATCACCACTAACACCAACCCCAACATCATCACAGTCAAACGCATCTCCCCTAAACGCCCCCCACCCATCAATCTTGCCCCCCACCTCCCAACCCCAAGAACCAAGAACCAAGAACCAAGAACCAAGAACCAAGAACCAAGAACCCCGAGCCCATGCAACGATGTGCACGAATCCGCCCCCCACATTCCACCTCCCCATCTTGGCATGGCATCACCGCTGCTAATTCAAACCCGACAGCGCCACTCGCGCTCATCCAAAAACTCATACAATCTAACCATCCAACCTACTCAATCCCATGCCTGAAGTCACCATCCCAGCTTACAAAGACGGCGACGTCCTCGTCGACTACGAACAAAAAGTCTTCGAAGACATCAAAGCCAACGAAGGCGAAAAAGCCCTCGTCACCTTCCACGGCGTCGCCTTCGAAGGATCCATCGGCCTCGTCAACACCCTCAACGCCACCCGCCTGCTGCGCAAAGGTTACGACACCTCCATCCTCCTTTACGGACCCGGTGTCACCCTCGGCTTCCAGCGCGGATTCCCCACCCTCGGCGACGAAGCGTTCCCCGGTCACCTTCTGGTCAACAAACGCCTCAAAACGTTTATGGACGAAGGCGGGAAAATCTACGCCTGCCGATTCTCCACCCAGGCCCTCTACGGCCAGACCGAGAAAGCCTTCATTCCCGGCATCATCCCCATCAACCCCCTCGACGTGCTCGACTGCATCCTCACCTTCCAACGTGCCAATGCCGTCATGATCCACTCCTGGAACCTTTAAAAAAGTTAAGCAACACAGCCATCCCGGCTGTGCCGTCCCGCAGGCATCCCGCCTGTGGAACGGCACCCCCTACGCCCTCCGGGTCCCTTTTAGCCTTTCGCCCTTATCCCTTAGCCTTTCTCCGATATGCCTTCCATTCGCGCCGCCGCCATCCAAATCGCGCCCGACCTCACCAGTTGCGAAGGCACGGTCGACCGCGTCTGTAAGGCTATCAGCGATGCCGCCTCGCGTGGCGTCGAAATGGCCGTCTTTCCCGAAACTTTCATCCCCTATTACCCCTACTTCTCCTTCGTCGAGCCTCCGGTCCTCCAAGGCAAAGAACATCTCCGACTCTACGAAAACGCCGTCGAAATCCCTGGCTGGGTCCCCGAAGTCCTCTCCCAACAAGCCCTCCTCCACAACATGGTCCTCTGCGTCGGCGTCAACGAACGCGACCACGGCACCCTCTACAACACCCAGCTCATCTTCGACGCCGACGGCACCCTCGCCCTCAAACGTCGCAAAATCACTCCCACCTATCACGAACGCATGATCTGGGGCCAGGGCGATGGCTCCGGACTCAAAGTCGTCAACACCCGCGTCGGCCGCGTCGGCGCCCTTGCCTGCTGGGAACACTACAACCCCCTCGCCCGCTACGCCCTCATGGCCCAGCACGAACAAATTCACTGCGCCCAATTCCCCGGCTCCCTCGTCGGACCCATTTTCGCCGACCAGATGGAACACACCATCAAACACCACGCCCTCGAATCCGGCTGCTTTGTCATCAACGCCACCGGCTGGCTCACCGACGAACAAATCGCCAGCGTCAGCACCGACCCCAAAATGCAGAAAGCCCTCCGCGGCGGCTGCTACACCGCCATCATCTCGCCCGAAGGTGTCCCCCTCTGCGACCCCATCACCCAAGGCGAAGGCATGGCCATTGCCGACCTCGACTTTGCTCTCATCACCAAACGCAAACGCATGATGGACTCCGTCGGCCACTACTCCCGACCCGAACTCCTCTCCCTCAACCTTGATCCCACCGCCCACACCCCTCTCAACACCAACCAAGGCGACCCATACGCCTGCAGCCCAGACCACCACCATCATGACGACGACAGCCAATTCCTTCCAGTCGACGCTCCTCACCCGCAAACAGCTGCTCACGTCTGAGCTCCAATCTCTCGGCATCCGCATCGCCGACGAGACCAATTCCGCCAACAGCCGACGCGGCGGTGCCGGTCCCTCCGACCACAAAGCCGTCAGCATCATGGGCACCACCCTCATGGTCCCCATCCATACCAAACCCGCCCATCAATCCCCCTTTACCGCTGATCCACCTGACGCCGTTGGCCGCTCCTTCCTTTACCGCGACGGCCAGCCAGAAGCCCCCCTGCAATTCCCCCCGCAGCCCCGCTTCTACGGCATGTCCACCCTCGACGGCATCCCTTACTGGAAGATCGCCCAGCTCCACTCCCACAACGTCCTCGCCACCACCGTCCTTCAAACCTGCATCCGCTACGGCAACACCAGCACCAAATGCCAGTTCTGCGCCATCGGTGAATCGCTCAAAGCCAACCGCACCATCGCCCGTAAAACCCCCGAACAACTAGCCGAAGTCGCCCGCGTCGCCCAGCAACTTGACGGCATCGAACAGGTCATCCTCACCACCGGCACCCCCATCGGACCCGACCGCGGTGCCTCCGTTCTCGTCGATGTCGCCGCCGCCATCAAGTCCGCCACCGGCCTCGCCATCCAGGCCCAATGCGAGCCCCCCGCCGACTTCGTCTGGTTCAAACGCCTCCAGGACGCCGGAGTCGACACCCTCGGCATGCACCTCGAAGCCTGGGACGAATCCGTCCGCGCCAAAATCATGCCCGGCAAAGCCGAAGTCCCCGTCAGCTACTACCTAAAAGCCTTCTCCGCCGCCGTCGAAGTCTTCGGACGCGGCCAGGTCAGCACCTATCTCCTCGCCGGCCTCGGCGACACCGTCGAAGGTCTCCTCGACGCCTCCCGCCAGCTCATCGCCCTCGGCGTTTATCCCTTCGTCGTCCCCTTCGTCCCCATCGGCGGCACCCAGTTGGCCAATCACCACCCTCCCACCGCCGACTTCATGCGCGCCATCCTCGAGCCCCTCGGAAACATGCTCAGCGAAGCCAACATGACCTCCGACACCGTCAAAGCCGGCTGTGCCAAATGCGCCGCCTGCTCCAGCCTCTCCACCTTCGAGAAGAAAACCGCCTGCGCCGCCTAACCACTCCAATTCAAACACTTCAACCACAGATGAACACAGATTCACACAGATAGCTCCCCAGCCTCATTCAGTAGAATTCCATCCGTGTTCATCTGTGTTCATCTGTGGTTACCCAATTCATCCTTCCATCATGCCCGAAGTCATCTTCACCGTCCAACTACCCAGCGGCGAAACCAAACGCTGTTACTCCCCCTCCAGCGTCGTCCACGACTACTTCAAAACCGGCGAGATCATGTCCGTCACCGAGTTCACCAACCGCAGCCGCAACGCTCTCACCGAAGCCTCCGAACGCGTCCGCAAAAAGTTCGGCTTCTCCTGCACCTCCGCCGCCGCCCAGCTCGACGAAATCGAACACTTCACCAGCACTCAGCCACCCAACGCCACCGTCCGCATCGTCGACATCTAGCCACTCCCTCACAAGGAAAGGCGATCTCCAGATCGCCTCCCTCCATCTCACTCCACCATGTCCAGCCGCAAGTCCATGTCCACAACCACCGATCTCCCACTTCCCACTTCCCACCTCCCACCTCCGACTTTCCACTACCCCGTCCTCATCATCGGCGGTGGCCAGGCCGGCCTCTCCATGAGCTACTGCCTCAAACAACGCGGCATCGACCACCTCATCTTCGAAAAAAACCGCATTGGAGAAGCCTGGCGCTCCCAACGTTGGGACACCTTTTGCCTCGTCACCCCCAACTGGCAATGCGACCTCCCCGGCTTCCCCTATCCCGGCAGCGACCCCAACGGCTTCATGAAAAAAGATGAGATCGTCGGCTACCTCGAATCCTACGCCAACTCCTTCCAACCACCCGTCCGCGAAGGCGTCAGCGTCAGCCGCCTCAACCGCCATCCCTCCGGAAAATTCGAAGTCCTCACCAGCATCGGCGAATTCACCGCCGACCAGGTCGTCATCGCGACCGGCGGTTATCAAATCTCCGCCCTCCCGCGCATGGCCGAGCGCCTCCCCAAAACGCTCGTGCAAATGCACTCCTCCCTCTACAAAAGCCCCGACTCCATCCCCCCCGGCGAAGTCCTCGTGGTCGGTTCTGGACAGTCCGGTTGTCAGATCGCTGAAGACCTCCACCTCGCCGGACGCAAAGTCCATCTCGCCGTCGGCGGCGCCCCCCGCACCGCCCGACGCTACCGCGGCAAAGACGTCGTCGACTGGCTCCACGACATGGGTTACTACAGCAAACCCGTCCACGAACACCCCCTCAAAGAACGCGTCCGCGCCAAGGCCAACCATTACGTTACCGGACGCGACGGCGGACGCGACATCGACCTCCGCCGCTTCGCCCTCGAAGGCATGCAACTCTACGGCCGCCTCAAAACCATCGAAGACAACGTGATGGACTTCGCCGACGACCTCCCTCAAAATCTCGACAACGCCGACAAAGTCGCTGAAAGCATCAAGGACACCATCGACAAATTCATCCTCACCAACCAAGTCGAAGCCCCCACCGAATCCCGCTACACCCCCCTCTGGCAACCCGACCCCGGCCCCCGCCAGCTCGACCTCGCCCACTCCAACATCACCACCGTCATCTGGTGCATGGGTTTCAGCACCGACTACCGCTGGATCGAACTCCCTCTCTTCGACGGCAAAGGTTACCCCGCCCATCAACGCGGCGTCACGACCATCCCCGGCATCTATTTCCTCGGACTCCCCTGGCAATACACCTGGGGTTCCGGCCGTTTCTCCGGCGTCAAACAAGACGCCCTCTTTCTTGCCGACAACATCGAAGCCCGTCACACCGCCCCTCCCACCCCCGTCGCCCAAAAACTTAACGAACTCGCTTTAGGAAACCAACCCGTGACACAGGCTTTCAGCCTGTGGGTGTCACGGGCATTCTGCCCGTGCCTTCAGTGACCAAGACCAACTTCCCGCCCCACAATCACCAATTCCCAACGACCAATTCCCAATGACCAATGACCAATGACCAATGACCAATCAAATGTCCAAACCCAAATGCTCTAACCATCACTCCACGCACGTCTCATAACCTTCGTCATTGGACCTTTCCTTGCTCATTGAGATTTGCTCATTGGTCATTCCTCCCTCTCCCCATTTTCTCCGCCATGCTCTTCGATCCCTACCCCACCTACCAACCCCGCGATTTCATCTTCAAGATCGCCACCACGGAAGACGAGATGCGCGGCTACTGGAACCTCCGACGCGAAGTCTTTTGCGAAGAACAACACGTCTTCGAAAACGACGATCGCGATGCTATCGACGACCATTCCATCCCCCTCATCTGCGCCACCCTGGTCGCCGGCATGGTCGATGAAGTCGTCGGTCTCGTCCGCATCGACGAACGCGAACCCCGCCTCTGGTATGGCAGCCGCCTTTGCGTCAAACAATCCTTCCGTCGCCTCACCCAGCTTAGCCCCGGCGTCAGCATTCGCAACCACCAACCCGTCTACAAAGGCTTCGGTGCCTTGGGTGCCGGGCTGATCTACAAAGCCGTCTCCACCGCCAACGCCATCGGCTGCGACCGCTTTCTCGCCAACGTGCAGGAGCAAAACGAAAAATTCTTCCACCGCCTCCATTGGCAACCCTTGGGCGAAACCCAATTCCACGGCCTCCGCCACATCCACATGCAAGCCGACCTAGCCCACTATCCCCCGGCCGAGATGGTGGCTTGAGCGAAAATACAGAACCTACCACTCCAATATCCGTAGCACCTTTTTCTTGATCTCGCTTCGTCTTGCTTGCAGCACCTGGGCTCGTTTACGTCCACGCTCTGACTTCAACAAATCGTGAATCCTGAGTCAATCCACCGCAGTCAATCGGTCCAATCCATCGGCCTCGTCCAATACCGTTTGAAAAGGTTTCGGCTCACGACCAGCCCGAACTGATGTGCACAAAAGACCATTGACCGTCATCAAAGGGTCGTGCCCGCAAACCGCATTCGACGAAATGATGACGAACGGGTGAACCTGTCCTTCCGGGAAAGGAAACTCCCATATCTCCCACTGTTTCATTTGGAAACACCAACCGTTGCTTTCACGATTGCCTGCGCGCTCGACAGCGAAACCGCGTTCATCAGTTCGATGTCGTCAACGTCAAGTCCAAGATCTTCAATCGTTAGCGACTTGGACGGCTTGGCTCCGGCACCCGCCTTTCTTCGAGGATATCCAACAACAGTTGCTGTCGACTTTGCTTGAATCGACCCAACTCTTGCCACCCTTGGTTTTTTATTCGCAGCTCGAACTTTTGCCATACCTATTGATACATTACGCGTCAACCACCCCTACTTCTTCCCACCATCCAAAATCCGCTGAATCACCCCAGCTGCCGCCTGCCAAATATTCCACACGGCTTTCGGCGCTGACAACACCTTCTGCAATCCGCTCGGAGGCGGGGGAGGTTCTGGCGCAGGCTCCGGCATCTTGAAAGGATCGAGATCGACACTGGGCAACGGCGCAGCACTCGCCGCTGACGCACCCGCCGCCGCGACCGCATCCGGCAACTGCTCGTGAAGCTCAAAAATCCGCAGCTCCAAAAATCCACTCACCTTCAATGCCTCTCGTGCAGCTCCACTTGGCTGCGTCACAAACACCCGGCCATGCTGCCCCTTTAAATCCTTCGCCAGCGACAGCACACTGCGCAACGCCTGACTGCTCATCATCGTCACCCCGCTCAACTCCAGCACCGGAAATCGCCGCAATGGATCTTTTGTCCATGGCGCCCGCAACAGATCATCAAAATCCGCCGCCACCGCCGTGTAATCCAGCCTTCCGGAGATGCGAAACACATCCACCAGTCCTTGTTCTTCGTGCAACACTTGCATAGTCGTTAATCGTCAGGACCCAGCCAGCCTTATGCCGCTCCGGGTCGATCCTCCTCATCAAAAGCCTCCGGCGGCAACGGCGGCGGCAGAGCCCCGCTCATCGGAGAAATGATCGCCTCGGGTTCGTGCGCAGGCTCAGGCGTCGACAAAATGACCGGTTGCTGCTCAGGCTCTGGCTCAACCTCTACCGCCACCTTCTTGACCAGCACATTCAAATTGCGTTTATCCACCTCCTGATACTCCCAGGAATCCATGCTGCGACGCGCCATGTGAATCCCCCGACCTCCCACCGGCAGCAAGCCGATGTTCCCCTTCGGCGGTTCCGGCACCATGGTCGGATCAAACAGCTCGCCGTCATCATCGAACTTCATCGTCAAAACCGCCCCATCAAAAGTCACCGTCAGCAGCATCTCCTTCGACTTCGCCCCGCTGTAACGCAGAAAATTGGACCCCAGCTCATCAATCGTGATCTCCACCGCCGTGCGCATCCGGTCATCCAGCAACTGGCAAAGATTGCTCGACTGCCACGCATCCAAACACTCGCGCAGCGACCCCACCCGCAAAATTCTCCAGGAAAAAGACTCGTTCATGGTGCAAAAAGACTGCCATGTATCAACGCTGGCAAAAAACACCGCAAGCACTTTCGCGGCCATCCTGTCCGTCTCGAACGAAAATTCCCGCCTAACCACTTGCAAGCCCCACCCCAGCATCTACGCTGTCATTTGACCAACATCACGCAATTTTCCTCACATGGTTTCCAAACTTTTGCACACCCGATACCGCGTCGAAGACCTGGAGAAAACCATCTCCTTCTACAAAGACGTCCTCGGGCTTGAGGAAGTCAGACGTCACAAATCCCCTCGCGGCTCCGAACTCGTTTTCCTCAAAGCACCCGAAAGCGAAGAACTCATCGAAATCACCCACTATCCTGCCAGCGGCCCTGTCACCGTAGGCCCCGACCTCACCCACCTCGCCTTTCAAGTAGAAGACCTCGAAGCCTTCGCCAAACACGCCGCCTCCAAGGGTTACCCCCTCAGCGACGGCCCCACGCAAAGCTCCAGCGGCGTCTTCGCCTTCATCGACGCTCCGGAAGGTTACGAAATCGAACTCATCCAGCGCAACTCCTAGGCCGCCCCAATCTCCCACCCCACACACTCATTCGCCGCTCCCCACATCATGGACTTTGACTGGATAGACCCACCCTTCGACCTCGCCAACCTTCCTCCCAAGGACATTGAGGAATCTTTCGAAGACCCCTTCGCCCTAAAATTTCTGCCCGACAGCGAAGGCGTCGACTCCCGCAACGCCCGTTATTTTTCCCTCGGCAAATCCCTCGCCGGACGCGGCATCTTCAGCGTCTTCTGGACCGACGGCAAACGCTACCGCATCATCGCCGCCCGCAACATGTCCGCCGAAGAAGAGCATTTTTATCAGCGCAAAAAGTCCGAAGAACTTTAATCAGCCCACATCTTCTCCGCATCAGGTAATCCTTCCCTTCAAGGCGCCCCATCCCACCGCCACCCATCCCATGAAAACCATCCGCACCTGGAGTGAGCTCCCCTCCTTCGAAAACGAGGACCTCGAAGCCGCTTTCTGGATCGAACATCAACTTGATGTCCGTCTCATGCAAAGCTCCATCCACCGCCCTGATGTGCGTGAATCCACCACCATCACCCTGCGCTTCGACCCCCGCATGCTCTCAAGGATCAAGCGCATCGCCCGCCGCCGCTATTTGAACTATCAGAGCATGATTAAACAATGGCTCAGCGAACGCCTCGAAAACGAACTTCGCGATTAAGCCAGTTCAGGAAGCGCCGCCGTCTCGTGCGGCTGCATTCTCCCCATCTCGACAGCGATAAAAAATCCCTCATTCCCCCACCGTTCGCCCAAACAAATACGCGAACAAATCCGCCATTTGCTCCGGCGTGATTACCCCCTCCAGTCCCGCTGGCATCAGCGACTGATCAAGGCTCTTCATCGACTTGATGTCGCGCCTCTGCACGGTGTCGAGAACTCCCCCCGGCATCCTCAACGTCACGCCGTCATCCGTCTCGCTGACCAAAATGCCTGCCAGCGTCCGGCCATCGCTCGCCTCCACCTGATACGCACTCCAACGCGCTTCCACCATCCGGTTCGGATCCAACACATCACTCAACAACGCCTCCGGCGTCTTTGCCCGCACATCCGAAATGTCCGGCCCCACCTCAAGCCCCACTCCGCCAAAGCGGTGACAGGCCATGCAAACCCCCATGAACACCTGCTTCCCTTTCTCCGCATCCCCCGGCTTCGCCAGCGCCTTCGCATAACGTTCCATCACCGCTGTCCGATCCCCATCGACCTTCCCAAATATCTTCTCCGCCAGCGCCTTGTGCTCCGCATTCGCCGAATGCAAATACCGCCACCTCGTCTCCGCCTCCACCACTGCCGCTGAAATCTCGCCTCGCTCGATCCTCCCAAAAAAGTCCATCACCATCTTCCCGCCAGTCAACTGCGTCACCACCTCACGCCTGGCCTCCGGCCCCAACGACGGCAGCAACTCATAAAGCAACGGTGCCGTCTTCTCGACCGGAAACCCCTTCAACAATCCCAGCGCCCCCTCGCGAACCGGCACCCTCTCCCCAGATGCCAGCAACACCCTCAACACTTCTTCCGCCTCCTCCCAGGCTCGTTGCCCCAGCAACGGCAAACACGCCAACCGCATCTCCAGCGAAGCATCCTTGCTCACCAAAACTTCATCCGCCAGCTTCATCAACACCACCATCTCCGCCGCCACCTTCTCATGCCCCGCAGGAGGCTTCTCCATAAACCCCTTCAAAGATCCAACCCCCAATTTCCCCCCCGACCTCGGCAACCCTTGAGCCATTCCCTGCAACAGCGCCGGCTTCCACCACAGCAACTGGCCCTTGTCCCGATCGAGCAAACTCAACAGGTTTTTCACATCATCTGCATGCGCATTCCCAACGCTGCTCACCACCAATGCCCGCACTATCTCAGCCAAATCAGGCGAATAGCCGTTTCCCTTCGACATCCCGTCATCATCAAAGAATTGCCGCAACACCCATCCCGATGACTTCACACTCGCGCTCAACACCGCCTTCAACATCCACTCGTCACCCACATTCTCAGCCAGTGCCCTGGCTCGCACCGCGATCTGCGCCTCCGTGATCTTCACCACATCATCACTTATCTCGGCGATCTCCAACATCTGAACTCTCGCCTTGTGCTCTGGGGGCCGTTTAAGCAATGGACTGACCAATATCCTGCGCGCCGTCTCCCGCTGCCACGCATTCTGATGCCCCAGCATCTTCACGAGTGCTTCTCTGTCAGTCGGCAGCGCTTCAATCTTCCGCACCTTCGCCCCCTTCGGTTTGATCCTCCAGATCCGCCCCTCGTTCTCCCCCTGCCGAATGTCGTTCTCCTTCAAAAACGACTCTGGAAAAAACCGCGCATGATCAATATACCGCCGATACATGTCGCAAACATAAAGCGCCCCATCCGGCCCCGTCGTCACATTCACCGGCCGACACCACTCATCCCGGCTCCGCAAAAATTCCTTCCGATCCCCCACTCGAGTCGCCTTCACGCTCGCTCCGTTCGGCTCTGGATGATACCTCACCACCAACTGCCCCGTCGGATCACAAACAAAAATCTCCCCGCGTAATTCCGGCATCAAATCCCCGCGATAAACCCCCAACCCACACGCCGAGGTATGCGTCCCCGCATGCGCATCTGCGGTGGTATGCGTCACCTGCAATGGATAAATTCGCGACTCCGCCCCGCTTGGTGCGATGTCCTCCCAACCCTGCGTGATCCCCGCATGCGGATTCCGCTTCACCGCATTGAAATGCATCACCGCCATCATCACCGGACTCCGATTCGAACTTGTGTAATACCTTCCCCAATCATCAAAACCCGCCCCGAACTGTCCGAATCCCGTCACCGGCTTGATCTCCCCCGTCACTGGATCCCAGCAAAAATTCGTCCTCGCCAGGTTCACCTTCTTCCCCTCCTCCTCACTCGGATAAACCTCCTTCGTATCCAGCCCGTTGTTGAAATACACCCGATTGTCCAATCCCCATCTCGGCGACGAAACCTGCAACTGCGACTGACTCGGATTGAACCCCTCGATCAACGGCCTGCGAACCTCCGCCACCCCATCGCCATCCTCATCCTTCAAAAACAAAATCTGCGTCCGCGTCGTGGCGATCAACCCCCCATCGTGCGGCAATATCCCCTGCACATGATCCAGCTTGTCCGCAAAGGTCACCGCCCGGTCATCCCTGCCATCCCCATCATCACCCATCAACTGCTGCCCCCGCGACAACGGCTCCTTCCCCTCGCCCGGCCCCAATGGATAGCCCCGCATCTCCGCCACAAAACATCGACCCTTCTCATCCCAGCACACCTCCACCGGATCCGTAACCAATGGTTCCGCCGCCACCAGTTCTACTTCATACGAACCATCGATTTCAAACGCCAACCTCGACTCCTCCACCGACCACGCCCCCTCACGACTCACCTTCACCGGCACCTCCAACGCCATCGCCAGCACAGGAACCATCACAAAAACCCATCGAAGCCATTTCATCCCCGTAATACGCAACCACCTCAAGCAACCTGTCATCACCCTGCCACCATTCCACCTCTCTCAATATTCGTGTAATTTCGTGTCCATTCGTGGTTAAAAAAACCCACTTCCACTCCATCAACCATCACTCAACCCCCGCCCAGTTCCGATTCTCATCCCGCGCAAACCGCCACTCCCTGCTGATCGCATACCCCGCTTCACCCCAGGTCCACGCCTGCACCTCCATCCAGTCCGACTTCACATCAATCACATGAAACCCATTCGGCTCCCCCTGCAACCGATGCGACGTCGCCGTTGAAGTCACCGACAACACCGCACTTCTGGAAAACATCCCCGGCAATGCCAGCGGCACCGCATAACTCATGTGAAAATGACCGCACATCATCAAATCAATCCCCGCCCGGTTCAGCGCCGTGAATAGACTGCGGCGCTTGTCCATCAAATGCCGCCTCGTCCCCTGCGGAGGTGCCGCAGGCGGATGATGCACCACCATCACCCTCAACAAATGCTCCGGCAATCCCGCCGCCCAAAGCTCGATCCGACGCAACTGCGACCTCGACACATGTCCGCGCGACCAGTCCAGATACCACCCACCGCGCCGCACCGAATTGACGCCAATCACCGCAATCTCCTCATTCTGCCAAAACGGCTCCAGCTCCTCGCTCACCACCTCCCGGTAGATCTTCCACGTCTCATTAAAACGCGCCCACAGATGATGCCCATGCGGAATGTCATGATTTCCCGGAACCACCAGCAATGGCTGCGGCAGTGAATCCAAAAAAGCCTTCCCCTCACGCAATTCCTCCTCCGTGCCACGCTGCGACAAGTCCCCGCTCATCACCATCAAATCCGGCTTCAACGCTTCCACAGCTTCACGCAGCGAATCTGGCCGACCCGACTCCACCGCCCCAAAATGCAAATCTGACAGGTGCACCAAACGCATACCTATTGCTGTCCTTCCTCCGGCATCTCCGCAACCTCATCCGCTGGCTCCACTTCAGCCTCAGGCTCCGCCAACCTTGGAGCCAGCACCCGCAGCGCCTGCGGCCTCAGAAACACCTCAAACGGCGTCGTCAGTTTTTCAATTTCGCCATCACACATCACCGCCAGACGCCGCTTACGTTTCACCGAAATTTTCAATTGCGACGCATGAAACACCGTCATCTCCTTGTCATGCCTCCAGCGCCCCATCATCCAGGCCACCAGCGATTTAACATATCCAAACCGCGTCCGGTGCCTCGACACATACACCGTCAAATGCCCTCCATCCAGACTGCGCCGACGAGGAATCAATCCCATCAAATCCTCATAGTCATTGTTCGCCAACGCCGCAAACCGGGTCCGACAGCGAAACTCCTTCTCCCCATCATGCAGCACCAGGTCCAGCGGAGGATACGTCGCCAGCAAGCGCATCACATCCCAACCCGTTTTGAACGTCTTCACCATCCAGTTGCCATGATACTCCTTCTGACCCAGCGCCATCACCGGATAAAAACCCAGCACCACCACGCAAAAATACATCCGTCCGTTCACTTCCAAAAGATCCGCCTCTCCCAACGGTGCCGTGATCAACGCTTCGGCTGCCGCTTCGAGATCCAACGGCATCCCCAAGTCACGCGCCGCCAGATTGAACGTCCCCAACGGCAACACCCCCAGCGGCTTGTCATTCCCCGCCATCACCGTCGCTGCCGAAGCCACCGTCCCATCCCCGCCACCAACGATCACCGAATCCGCATTCCCATCACGAGCCTTCTCCAACGCCCCCTGAATCTCGCGTCCCTTCAACAATTGAATCTCCGCCTCCACCCCATGCCTCTGAAAAACCTCCGCCAAAAGATCACGCGCCACCTCTGGCCCCAGCGCCAGCATCGTCCCCGATTCCCGATTCAAAATCACCACCACACGTTTGCCAATCATTACCAATAGAACGGCTGTCACCATCTGCGCGGCTCTAAAAACTGCGCCTTCCCATCTCCCGGCACCTGTGTCATGCTCGATACCACCACCAACCCTATGAAAGCCGCCTTCCTCGCCATCCTCTCCCTAGCCCTCACGCTGATTCCCCAACAAATCTCCGCCCAGGTCCCCTCCACCACGCCCCCCGCTTCCGGCGAACAGGAAAGCAACCCCGCCTTCTGGCAGGCCAAGTTCAACAACGGCGGCCACTACCTGGCCAAGATCGGCAACATCAGCAGCGCCTCCCGCCACGAATACATCGCCAACGCCGCCGCCCGTGTCGTTGAGGTCACCATCGCCGCCTCCGGTGCCGTCGTCGCCCGTTTCTATTATCTTGAACCCGTCGGCAAAGACAGCTCAATTGCCCCGGTCGTCAACACCATCAACAAGGTGCAATCCCTTGCTCAAAAAACCGCCAACAACATCTCCCCCGGCGCCGCCGACATCAAAGTCGTCAAAGACTACCCCAACACCACCCACGCCCACACCGTCGAATACGCCCTGCAATCCGAAGCCGCCCTCGACTCCCTCTTCCAAAGCCTCCTCAAAGCCATCGACCTCAACCGCGGCCGCACCTGGTTGGAAACCGGTAAATGATCCATAGAAAAAGGTAGGGAAGCGCTGCGTCGCGTCCCAAATTGAGCGGGCGGAGGCGGCGGGACAACGTAGCTCACGCCCATCCCTTCCACCAAACCCCCTCAAACCTCCAATCCCCGCATCGTCCCCGTGCTGGTCGCAAACTGCTCCTGCTCCAATCCCAACCGCTGCAAAAAGCTCAAATACAAATTCGGCAACGGATAGTTGTTCTTCCCATCAAACGCCAGATGCTGACCATGCTTGAACCCACCCCCTGCAAACAACACCGGCATGTTTTTGTTATCATGCGATGACGCATTGCCCAAATTCGAAGTCAGCAACACCATCGTGTCGTCCAACAACTCGTCCTGCTTCAGCTTGCGCAAAAACGCCCCCCACTGGTCAATCACGCCCTGTTCCACCCGTGCCAGCTGATCCAGCTTCTCATCATCCATGCCGTGATGACTCAGGCCATGGTAATTCTCCTCCACTCCCTCAATCCCCGACACCGAATTCCCCGTCACATGCAGCGTGATGAAACGCGTTGAATCCGTCGCCAGCGACAGATGCGCGATATCAAGAAAGATCCGCTGCACCTCCACCTCATTGTCACGCGGCATCTTCGTCGGAGGCTCCATGTTCACCTTGGGTTTCGGACGATTGACCCACTCCTCATTCGCCACCAACCGCTGTTCCAGATCACGCACACTGGTAAACCACGCATCCAGCTTGTCCCGATCCCCTGCGCCCAACTCCCGCTGCAAACTCTTCGCCTCCGCCCCCACCACATCCATGATGCTGCGACCACGCCGGATCAACTCCGCCTGACGCGCCTGTTCCGTCACACTGTCATTCACGAACAACTTCGTAAACAAACCCATCGCATGATGCTGCGCTGGAATCATCGACCCATTCTCCGTATAAGACGGACTCGCCTGACGCGAAGTATTCATCACCAACGATGGAAACCTCGTCTCATGCCCCAGATGTTTCGCCATCAATTGATCAATGGAAATGCTGTTGCGCGAGGTCGCCCCACTCTGATTCGGACACGCCGAAAAAATGCTCCCTTCCGCCGTGTGCCCCCCCGACACGCCAGGATGCGAGGAACCTGAAACCACCGAGAACTCCTCGCGAATGTCCTGCAACGAATTCAAATACCGCGACGGCACATACTGCCTCCCGCTCGTCTCAGGAACCAGATACGGATTGTGCAATCCTAAAGCCAGACTCACCCCCACAAATCGCTTCGCCTTCTTGACCTGTGGCACCGCCGCGAAAGCCGGAGTCATCGCATCCAGCAAAGGCAACGCCAGAGAGATGCCCGCACCACGCAACAAGGTCCGACGCGAAAGCCGACGCTGAAAGTTAAAGTTGGGAATATTCATAATTGGTCTTCAGGTTCACTTCACTTCACTTTCGCAAAAACACCTCACTCAAAATCGATTCACGAATCAACGTTCTCATGCCATAACCGGCCTCTTCCGATCCGGCCACCACCGCATCTATCGCGGACCGGTCACTCAATCGACCCGGAGCCCCCGTCGCATAAGTAATAAACTGTTGCACAAACCCCTGCGCAAGCTGCTTTCCGCGCGCGGCATAAATCCGCTTCCACCCCATAAAATCCTCAAACGCCTCACCATCCGGAGTCACCCCCGAAGGATCAATCTTCGCCCCCTTGTTGTCCCTGCCATAACCCGTGCGCCAGACGCCCACCGGATCAAAACTCTCCAACGCCAGCCCCGGCGGATCAATCGTGTAATGACAGGTCGCACAAGCCATGTTGCTGCGATGTTTCTCCAACTGATCCCGAATCGAAGTGGCCCCGCGGATATCCGGCTCAATCGCCGCCACCCCCGGCGGCGGCGGCGGCAGATGCGCCCCGAGAATCCGCTCATTCACAAACACCCCGCGAACCACTGGCGACGTGCTCGTGCCATCCGCCGTCACCTTCAAAATCGCCCCCTGCGCGACGAGCCCTCCACGCTTCTCATCGCCCCGCAAAGCCACCTTCTGCAAACCCTTGCCCGGCTCAATCTCAGGCATCCACTTTTCTTCAACCACGACCGGTTCCTTCTCGCTCACCTCGTCTTTGTTGTTGTCCTTGCCTTTGTCTTTGCCCTTCCCCTTCCCTTGCCTGCCACCCGACTTCTTCTTCGCCCCACGCTCCGGCGCTTTCGACTCCCCACCATAATAATGTCTCACCAGCCTCTCGTTCATGAAGGCAAAATCCGAGTCCACCAAATGACTCACCTGCAAATCCTCCTCCACCATCGACCTCACAAAAGCCCGAGTCTCCTGCACCATCGACTCCTGCAACACCGGATCAAACAACGGGAACAACCGCGCATCCGGATTGGTAAAATCAATCTCCTTCAACTTCAGCCACTGATCCGTAAATCCATGCACAAACCTCTTCACCTTCGCGTCCGCCAACATGCGTTCCACCTGTTCCGCCAATACCTTCTTGTCCCTCAACTTGCCCTCATCGGCCAGCCGGCTCAAGACCTCATCCGGCATGCTTACCCACAGAGCATAACTCAGCCGCGTGGCCACCGCGTGATCATCCAACTCTCCCGATCCTGGCTCCACAAAGGTCAGAAACCTCGGTGAACAAAGCACCGCCCGATAACTCGCCCGCAACGCCTCTGGAAAAGATCCCCCCTCATCCAACACCTTCAATCCAAGATCCACATACGGCTCCACCTGAGCCTCGCCCACCGGACGACGGAACGCCTTGCGCGCAAACTTCGTCACCACCTTCCTCAGTTGTTCCTCCCCATTCCCCCCCTTCTCCATAGCCCCCTTCGACTCCGCACCAAAAATCCGCCGCATCACCCCCGCCCGATCCGACACCGGATAAATGCGCTCCATGGTAACTCCACGATGCGCAATCCCATTAAAACCATCCTTCTCCAGATCCCGACCCTTAAACGAAACATTCCCGCCCGGAGCTCCCGTGTCTGGACGCTTCAAACTGCGGTCATTCGGCTTCAACTCCAGCATGTGCCCCTCCTCAATCCACGCCTCAAACACGATGTCCCGCTCCTTCGCTGTCGCCTCCACCAAACCCAGCATGTTCAGCATCGGATCATTGGAAACACAGGCCCCCGAACGCAAAGTGCCCCACACCACTCCGTTCAACGGATTGATCGCCTGCACCTGATGCAAGGTCACCCGATACCAGCCATCCTCAGGCGCAACGGTCGACTCCAGCTTTCCAAAAAATTGCAGCGTGATCGGCCACGATAAACTCCGCCCATCGCGCAGTTCCGGACTCCGATTGTTCCCCTTACCCAAATGCGCCAACTCCTTGGGCTCAAATCGTTTCTTGAACACCTCATCCCCCTCCAACGCCCGTCGAAACGCCTCATCCAGCGCCAGATCCGCCACATCCAGATACCTCGCCATCTGATGATGCGACAACTGCTGCGCCGAAGCCACCGTCTCAAAACCATGCAACCCGCCATCTTCCGGCAACAAGGTCTTCAGCGGAATATCGATCCCCAGCAAATCATGCAAGGTGTGCTCATACTCCACCCGCGTCAGCCTTCGTCCCCGCACCCGACCATTCTTCGCCACATCCGCCGCATCCAACTTCCTGAGAGGTTCGCCCACATGCGCCAAAAAATCCTTCTTCTCCTCTTCACCAAGCCGGCGTTTCTCACCCGGCGGCATCTCCCCCGCCTTCACCCGCTCAAACACCCGCATCCACTTCTTAAAACTCTCCTTGTCCGTCAGATCAAACCCCAGCGAATAGAGATCGAGATCGCCCTCCTTCATTGAATCGTCATGACAGTCGGCACAATGCTGATCCACAAAAGCCAGGATCGCCTCAGGAGTCTTTGTCACCTCAGCACCCAACCCGCCGCTCAAAAGAGCCACAACGCCAAAGCCAAACCCAAAGCTCAAATTCCTGCATCCATTCCAAATCATAAAGAAAACACCGCACCCCGTAATCCGTCCTCAAACCAAAACCATCTCCAAGAGTGCTCAAGAGTATACGTCCACCCACCCCCCAAGTTTTCACCGAACTCGCCTTACGAACCCCGCCCATCCCAAAATCAACGGTAGGGAAGCGCTGCGTCGCGTCCCAAATTAAGCCGGGCGGAGGAGGCGCGGAGCCTCAGTGGCTTCCAAAACCTTCCACCGCCGCCGCCCTCGAATTAGACGGACGCGACGCAGCGCATCCCTACCGTCTCCTCACTCCATCACTCCCCATCAACTACGAACCAAGAACCAAGAACCAAGAACTTCAAACCCCCACCACCGCATCCTCCAGCGCCTGAACCACCCATGGGCCGCTCCCAACTAACGCAAACACTTCCCCTTCATTCACCACATAATCCCCCGTCGCAGGTGAATCCGTCACCCAAACCACCCCCTCGATCACCCGCAATTCGCCTCCCGCAAAAGTCTCATCAATCGCCCAAACCCGACCACGATCCAGTCGTATCTCCATCAATCGAGGAGCCCGATTCCTCCTCGATGAACCTGTCGCACCCACCGCCTCTTGACCGCCAATGCCAGGCGCAAAAAACGCCCCCATCTGCTCAATCAGTCGTGGAAGCTGCAACAATCGGTCCGTCGTTCTCATGCACCCATCTTAAGTCCCTTCGACACCATTAAACAGACACAGCAAATCTCTTTTACACCTTATACAGATTCACACCGCCACATCTGTATAAGCCATTTATTCCTGCACCTGTATCTATTCCCCCTCATCAATTGAACGACCCTGTCCCATGCCTGCCACCGCCAGAGCCACCGCCACCAAGACCACGCTCCCCATCTACCAACAACTCGCGGGCGTGCTCGAGGAGATGATCCAAAGCAAATCCCTCCGACCCGGCGACCGCATGCCCTCCGTCCGCCAGTTCAGCCGACAACAAGGCGTCTCCATCCCCACCGCCATGAGCGCCTACGCCAGCCTCGAAACCCGCGGTCTCATCGAAGCCCGACCCAAATCCGGCTTCTTCGTCCGACTGCGCGAGTCCGACCTCGTCCGCAACCCCTGGTCGCAATCCAAAATCTCCAAGATCACCGACTTCGCCAATCTCGATCCGCTCCACTCCATCATGGCGGATCACAGCAATCCCAAGTTCGTCCCCCTCGGTGCCGGCCTGCCCAGCGCAAGCCTTCTCCCCGGACTCAAACTCGCCCGCCTCATGGGCTCCATCGCCCGCCGTTTGCCCAGCGCTGGACTCGACTACGACATCGCCCCCGGCAGTGAGATGCTGCGCCGCGAACTCGCCCGCCGATCCCTCGACTGGGGTTGTCATCTCAAAGCCGAAGACTTCATCATCACCAACGGCGGCACCGAAGCCGTCTCCCTCGCCCTGCGCGCCGTCACTGAACCCGGCGACACCGTCATCGTCGAAACCCCCACCTATTTCGGCTTCTCCAACATCCTCCGCGAACTCCGCCTCAAAGCCCTGCCCATCCCCATCGACGCCACCACCGGCATCGACATCGACGCCCTTGGCACCGCCCTCAAAACCAACCGTGTCGCCGCCGCCATCCTCATCCCCAACTTCCATAATCCCATGGGCTGCCTCATGCCCGACGACCACAAAAAAGAAGTCGCCACCCTCCTCGCCGAACAAGGCATCCCCATCATCGAAGACGACATCTACGGCGACCTCCGCCACTCCGGCGCCCGTCCCCGCTGCCTCAAAGCCTTCGATCCCGACGGCTCCGTGCTCCTCTGCAGCACCTTCTCCAAAGTCCTCGCCCCCGGCTACCGCGTCGGCTACATCGCCCCCGGACGTTATCGCGACCGCATCCACAAACTCAAAGACACCAGCACCATGGCCAACGCCACGCTGCCCACCCTCGCCGTCGCCGAATTCGTCAAACACGGCGGCTACGACCGACACCTCCGCCACCTCCAACACGCCTTCAGTCATCAAGTCCAGCGCATGAGGGAAGCCATCGTCCAAACCTTCCCCGAAAACATCGGCCTCTCCCGTCCCCAAGGCAATTTTCTTCTCTGGTGCGAACTCCCCAAACAAGTCGACTCCCTGGAACTCTTCAAACGCGCCCGCGCCGCCAACATCTCCGTCGCCCCCGGCCCCCTCTTCTCGTCCGACGGCGGTTATAAAAACTTCATCCGCATCAACTGCGGCCACCCCTGGACCCCAACCATCGAACGCTCCATCGGCATCCTCGGCCACCTAGTCCACCAACTCGCCCGTTAACCCCCCATTCAAAATACAACGGTAGGGATGCGCTACGTCGCGTCCGAAACTCCCTCCTCCGAAGCCCTCACCATGGAGCGCCGACGTCTCGTCGGCCGTCCTCCCCCCCTTCAGTCGGACCACCGATGTGTCATCGGTCAACACAGCAGCAGAGAAGCGCTACGTCGCGTCCGAAACCATTCATTCCCAACGACTCAACGGCCTCAATCAAGTCCCCAATCCCCAGGCATCTTCTTTCCTCCTCGCCTCGAAACCTTCACGCAAAAAAGAAAACCACCCGCCTTTACCAAAAACCCCTTCGCGCCCAAACGAATTCTAGTCCGATGACACATCGGCCCTCCATGGACCCCCGACGTCACGTCGGCCAATCAATCCTCTCCAGTCGCCCCCCATGGAGCGCCGACGTGTCGTCGGCAATCCAATCCTCTTTAGTCGGACCACCGATGTGTCATCGGTCACCCCCCCTCAACCCCAGCATCCCCCAAACCGGACCACCGACGTTCCGTCGGTCACCACTCCACCTCCGACTTCCGACTTCCCACCTCCGACTTCAAAAAACCAACCCCTCACATCCAAAATTCGCTCAATCACACCAGAATTTTGATCGCTTACATTCAAAAACCGTCCGCATACAGCGACAAACCGACCGCTGACAGTGAACAATCACCCGCTTACAATGGCAAATCGATCAAGTGCAGCGAAAAGTTGATCGCCTACAACAGCCAACAGGTAACTTACACTAAAAAACCGCTCACGTGCAGTCACCAAGTGACCGATTACAATAGAAAAGCACTCGCTTACATCGCAAAACCGGCCGCTCACATAAAAAATCCGATCGCGCGCAGTAAAAAACCAACCGCTTACATTCAAATTTTGTCCGCATACACGCAAAATTTGCGCTTGATTGCTCAAACCGTTCAAAATCCAAAAAAACCGTTGCACGCATCCATCACAACCTTGCATACTCTCCAACAGTTTATTTCCTATACACTATTTACCCATATCCGAATCTCCTAAACACTTCCTCATTACGTTCTTAATTTCTCCTCAATGGTTAGCCAAGCAGCTTCTCTGTTAATCCCATCTATTAGTCTCCTCTCCGCCAATGAGGGAGAGAAGTCCCACCGCTCCATCGATCTGCTCGGCCACGTTTATGACTGGAGCGGAGCGAAAAAGACTGCCGCAGGTAGCCCGAAAGGTGAGCGCGGCGGCACTCATCAATATCTCCTCACCCGCTTCACCAGTGCCGAGGGCCAGAATGGCGGTCACTTCTACCCGTCGTCTCGCATTGTGCACTACCCAGTCGAGACGCTGGCCCCCTTCGAAGGCCGCATCTACGACCCCGCCTGCGTCTCCCGCGGTATGTTCGGCAAGTCCGAGAAAGGCATCGCCCCCCCCGGCGTTAATCGGTCCGATTCCTCGCAATAAGGGAGACACCAATCTAATCAATTTTATGAACGGCCAATCCTCACCTGAGTTCTCCGCGCTTTTGACAGCTCAGCAGGACTTTTCCGTGTGTGTTAAGTGTGCCAAGGAATCGGTTGATACAGATGCCCCACGGGTAGATTATCTTTATTTGCGCTTTAAGGAAGCGACCCCTGACGAAGCTGGATTGGCCGAAATCGTCTATCATCAGATTGTAAACTACGCGATCCCGAGGAAAAAGATAAGGGAGCTTATCGAGCGCAGCCAATCGAATCCTCTGGATTTTAGTCTGCACAGCAAAATTTTCGAGGAAGCGAAGCGGGCGTTTATCAGGTATGACTCCAAGGCAACCGGACCGATGGCCAATATTCGGTATGGAGAGATCGGTGAAGTGATAGCCTTTTGCGTTGCGTCCCACTTTTTAACCGCTGGTCAGGTCGCTGCAAAAATGGCGCTGAAGACCAACGCAGAAATGCCAGTGTTCGGACTCGACGGAATTCACGTGCGCGGGGAGTCTGACGGAACCATTACCGTGTATTTTATGGAGGCCAAGGTCGTGGGGGAGGCGGAGTCGGGGGCAGAGCAATATGCTAAATCCGCCGGTGGCTTTGATAATGATCGCAAGCATAAATTGAATGAGCAGCGCATCGCACGTGATCTAAGCAACTTTGATATGTTTGAGGGCGCATTAAGGGAGGCTGCCCTGAATTATTTCGATCCCTATGGCCAAGCGAGCGAGAACGTGCGTGAACGCTTTGTTGGCGTTGTCGTCTATAGCGAACCCTTGTTTGGAACTAAAATCCCGGTAAATGATGCAACACCACTTGACGCGCATGAGAAGCATTTCGTGAAGAGCTTCGAAAGTCTCTTCGGAGGATTTAAGTCAGCTTTGGAAAAAGCATTGAAGAGCCATAGTGCCGAGCCCGGGCGTTGCCGGGCATTCTTCTTGGCAGTCCCAGACACTGGGGAATTAAAAAAGCGTTTCGCACAACAAATGGCAAATGAGCACATTCGCTGAAGAACTAGCCCTTACGGTCAAAAGGCACGAGAAGTTTTGGTTGGATGTTGAGGTTGCCTCTGCGGCTGCGATGCGTCATCTGCTTCCCGGTGTGGCGTTCAACCCCCCGCAAAAAGGGCATGATGAGCATTTGCTATGGAGACTGCTCCGGTCCGCTTCCGTTCTCTCACAAACAGCTAATGATCGTGACAAAGGTTTAGCCCAAGATCTCGCACTGTTCATTGCGGTGACCTCCGAAGATGCAAAGACCAAGGCTTATGCTTGTGATCTTTTTTCGGAGTTGGGCAATCATCCTGGGTCCCAGAGGCTGGAGCAACAACTGAGGATTGAAGATGATTTTTTACTCTCCTCGATCAGGCGAGCGGTGCTTTGCGCTTTCAATACTGTGTCGGTCGCAGAAACGCCTTATGCTTTCACGGATTTCCAATACGGATTGTGGTCGAAATTGCCCCAAATAAAAGCCGGAGCAGTGTCTGCGCCGACTTCAGCTGGCAAATCGTTTGTTGTCATTGAGCATCTTTGCCAGAGGGCGGTGAATGAAGATAAGTTCGCAGCTGTGTTCGTGGCACCAACCAGGGCGCTTCTTGGAGAGGTGCACGCGAAGATCAGCAATCGGCTTCGGGAGCACGAAGAAACCATACGAGTTTCGACCATCCCAACCCTGGACTCCGAGGATAAGGAAAAGCAGATTTTCGTTTTAACCCAGGAGCGACTTCAGGTCTTGTTAGCAATTTGGGATGGCAAGTTCGATTTGGTTATTGTGGATGAAGCGCAAGGTATTGGCGATGATTCCCGGGGCATGATTCTTCAGGAATGCCTGGAGAATATTGTGATGCGAGGCCCAAAAGCTCAGTTCCTGTTTCTTGCTCCCGGAGCGTCCGGTTTCGAGGCCTTAGCGACAGCAGTAAATCTCGCAAAGATCGACGTTGCGGAAACTGAACTTTCACCGGTCATTCAGAATCGGATAGTGGTGAGTCAGACCGTTGGAGATGAATCCAGTCTTGACGTTTCGATGCTGGCTGATGTGCGTCGAGTTAAGATTGGAACTTTGAATGCCAAGCGTGGTTTTGGAAATGGTAACACCCTTCTAGCCGCCGTTGCCCTTGAGTTGGGAAAGAGCGGAGGATCACTTGTGTATGGGACCGGGCCGGCAGATGCAGAGAAGGTTGCCAGCCAGATTGCTTCGGACATCGAACCAATCGAGAACCCCCGACTTAAAGAGCTTTCTAAGTTCGTAATACAGCATGTGCATGCCAAATATTCCCTGGCGAGTCACGTGCTAAGAGGCGTTGGCTTCCACTATGGCAAAATGCCGAGTCTGCTGAGGGAGGCACTGGAGCAGGCGTTTCAAGCTGGAGATTTAAAATACCTGGTATGCACGACCACACTTTTCCAAGGAGTAAATTTGCCTGCGAGAAACGTCTTCATCGACACACCTACCCGTGGACGTAATGATAAGCTAGATGCTGCTTCTCTTTGGAATTTCGCGGGACGCGCGGGCCGACTGGGCAAAGAGATTGTCGGTAATGTATTTTTGGTTGATTACGATAAATGGGAATCCAAACCTTTCACAGCGAAAGCAAAATTTGCTATAGCCCCATCTTTCAAGAGAGTTGTATCAGAGAACGCGATTCAGATCACCGCTTGGCTTAGTAGCGAGATTTTTGAAGAAAGCTCCGACTCGGTTGCCACGCTGGAAACGGCTGGGGGCTTGATGATGTCCCATGCAGCCCGCGGAAGCCTGCGGCAGTTTGTCAAAAGGACAATTGGAAAGTCTATTGATGCTGTGGAATCCGAGGATCTCGTCTCCGCTGCGGAGGTGGCCTTCAAGGAGTTAGACCTTCCGATTGAGGCATTGTCCATCAACTGGACGGTTAATCCATTTGGACAGGCGCGTCTATTAAAGCGTTTTCGGGAAAAGATTAAGGATGGCAAAGTTGACGATCTCATTCCAGTCCACCCTGTTCCATGGAGCATGTCTATTTATTCACGCTATGTGGGGATCTTTTCACGGCTAAATCGTGAGATTTTTGGGAAGTCAGCTTCTCGCAAATTCAATAACCGCCTTGCAAGTGATGCCTTGGCTTGGATGGGGGGTAAACCTTTGCCAGTAATAATTGGCAAAAGAATTTCTTTTGCCCAGACTCAGCGAAGTAACGTCAAAATTGACACCCAAGTGCGTGGTGTCTTCGACTTTATTGAAGATACCCTTCGCTTCAAATATGTGCAGCTTGGTCGTTGCTATGTTGATCTCCTGAAGTTCGCTCTGGAAGAAGCAGAATTGCATGACGCTGCGAAAAGCGTCTATGACTTCCCTTTGGCCTTGGAGCTAGGAGTATCCTCGATTGCGGGGCAAGCGTTCGTTGAACTCGGACTATCTAGGATCACTTCCGCGACATTGGAGGCTCTTATTCCCGATTCAAAGCCAACAGTAGATCGTGCCCGGGAGTGGATCGCAGGCCTCTCGGAAGTGGGATCCAAGCTCTCACGGGTAATCTGGGAGGAATTGCTGAGGAAGGGGCTTGTGCGATCAGAGGAGCCGATTTAGAAACGACCATTTTTAGATAGAGTCCACAGTGGGGCGGTGAACGGCTAGGCGATGACGTCTGCATCAGCCGCCGCATTAGACTCCCTCGCGGCCCGACTCGGTCTCGCTTCGCCCGAAGCGTTGCGTTGTCCATCTCACTAGCCTCACTTGGCTCCTTAGGTTCCAAGCGCCTCTGAGAGCCTCCTTGGCGCATTAGGATTAGGTCCATCGTGTCGTTCTGCGCAACTCGAATCTCCGCTCGTTCGCAATGGAAAAGGAGCGTGGGCACTCCTGCCCGCCATCCTACCAATACCGGCGAAGCCACAGAAAAGTCCCAGCGGACAGAATGTCCGCTCCACCCACACTTAACGCCACCTCACCGACCCGCAACACTAACCGGGTGACCCGGTTCCTCACCGCCCTCATCTTCCTACTTTTCTCCTTCATCGGCCCCACCAACGCCGAAAGTCCCGGCAGTTCCTCCTGGAATCCGCTGCGTCTCCACCAACAATCCCGCGCTCTTCGCACCCAACTCGACCAATTCGAAACCGACCTCCGTCAGTTCCCCGCTCCAAACGTCACCTAACAAACCCACGGTCGCATCGACTTCCATGGCCGCGCCCAACATCTGGCTTGGCTCGAACTCGACCTCGGCGAATCCACCACTCCCGAACAAATCGTCTTGTTCCCCGCCGCATCAGCGACCCCTCACCCGGCGATCCCGACAGCGGTTTCCCGTCCGAAATCACCGTTATCTCCGATTCGACATCCAAAGCATCGACCACGAAAACTCAACACCCGCTGCAAAGCATTGACCCCTGCCCTACCACCGGTCAGGGCCATGTTGTAAATCCACTCTTCCTGCTAGTCGCCCCTCAACACCCACCCCATCACCCCTTCTTCGCCCCGGGAAACCACTCCACATGTTGATCCCCCTGGCGGCCAAAGTAAGTCACCCGCTGCCCGCGCAGAAACGCAAAATACCCCTGCACTCCGCCCTGCATCGCACGAATGCTGAACTCCCGCCATGACTGCCCTTTCATCTGGCTGTCGGCGATATTCTGACGGAGCGCCGTCACATCAAAATCCTCCCCAACCGGCGGCAACCCTTCCAAGGCAATCGCTGTCTTCACGACCGCGCCATCCCCGCCGTAATACGTCTTCTGCATCGCCACGTAGTCGACATGATAAGACTCCACGCCCGCCTCAATCAGCAGGCCAACAATTTCAGGGAACGGCTTGGTGCCTTCAATGGTGGCCCTGGCGGCAATGGTGATGATCTGGGTATTCATAAAGAGAGAATTCATTTGGCGGTTGGTCTGTCGGTATTCCCGTCCGACCTTTCGGACTTCATGACTTAAGACAGGCAGACGCGCGTCCTGTGACAGTTCACCGCAAAAATCTCAACTTTTCGAAAAACTCGACGCCGCAACCAGCTCCCTCAAACGCCCCACCAGATCCGGCCCCATCAGCCATTCCTGCTCCCGATAAAGAACGGCGTGACGACGGTCCATTTCCTCCAGTTCGCCCAGCAACTCCGGCGCCCGTTGCCGAACACCATCCAACCGGTCCTTTGTGAACTGACGGTTGACCGGATCCAACCAACCCTGCTTCATAAAACCTGCCGCCTTGCGCGCGCAGCGGCAAGGGTTCGCTTCATTCACCAAACCACACTTGTCGTTCATGAACTGGTAAAGATCATGTCTCGCCCGCGAAAGCAGCTGCCGAAAGTTTGCCGATGTCACCTCCAAAGCCGCCGCCGCATTCTCGCTGCTTTCCCCCATCACTTCGCCCAAAATAAAAGCCAGCCGCTGACGTCGATCCAGGCACATCAACATGGCCGTCATGCAACCAATCCTCGCTTCCTCGACCAGCAATCCCGTCGCCACCGGCGGCACCTTCTCATCCGGCAGATCTTCATCGACCACCGCCTCCAGCGACGCCCCCATGTCGGTGAAGGTCATCGCCTTTTCCTCCATCTCCGACTTGCGAACATTCATCAAATGATTCACCGCGATCTGATGCAGCCAGGTCGAAAATTTGCTCCTTCCCTCGAAGCTGCCGAGATGAGTCACCGCCTTGATGAGAATCTCCTGCGTTGCATCTTCCGCCACATCGCGTCGCCATACCATCCGCAGCGCCAGATTAAACACCCAGGATTGATGCCTTCTCACCAACCCATCCAAAGCATCCAATTCACCCTCCTTGGCCAACGCCACCAAGTCCTCATCCGTTGCCTCAAGCGACCTGTCCACCGTTCACCTCCCGGTCGCCGCCGCCTCCACCATCCCCTGCAACTCCTTCAACTTCGGCACCACATCCCCGCCATCTGGATTAAAAACCCAACCGTCTCCCGTTTCCGCCGGAGCACTGACGACTTTGATCACCGTCCCAACCCCTTTCACAAGCTCAGCCGTGCTCTCACCACCGAGATCAAGATTCAAATGATACCTCGTTTCTTCGGTCAGCGTGGTCACCGTTCGCGTTGCTTCTTTCGCCTTGCTTTGATCTCCAAAAACCACCGCAAATCGCACCAACTGATCCTGCGGTTTTCCCGTCATGGCGTGGGCCACGCTCATCAGTGCGGCCACACAACCTGCCTTGCCTTTGTCGAACTCCGCCCCGCTTCCATCCGTCACCACCAGCAAAACACTTCTCGCCCGGCCCTTCGCCGGAAGCTCGCTATACACCACCGAACCACCATCATCCGTGGTCTTCCGACGCGTCTCATAACCCATGTTGTCCAGGCCCATGGACGACTCCACAAAACCCGCCACCGCATCCGACTTCTCCTCCGCCGTCATCGAACTCCCGCCAATGTCCTCCGTCAAAAGCCGCACATACCGCTCATAATCCGTCGCATTCACGTCCCGCTGCAACATCGCTGCGAACTCCAGCACCACAGGTGGCTTCTCTCGCTTCTTGTAATTCCACACCACAAACGAAAGCGCCCCCATCACAATCAACCCGAGCGGCAGTCCACCCACAAACAACCGCACCAAACGGCCCGATCTCGTAATCCCTGTTGGTTCTTCTGGTTCCATCATTTTCAATTTTGCTTAACACTTTTCCAACACCGCATCCGCTGCCTTATCATACGCTCCGCCTTCTCCCAACAACGCCACCGTTTGCGCCAGATCCTTCAACAAACCTTCACGCGCCGCCGCATCCTTCATCAAACGCCCCAACTCCGTCGCCACCTTCTGCGCATTAAAATCTCCCTGCACCAACTCCTTCACCACCTCACAACCCGCCAGGATGTTGATCATCCCCAAAAACTTGATCTTCACCACCGCCTTGCCCACCACAAAAGTGAACCCGTTCACCTTGTAAACCAGCACATACGGCAGCCCAAAACAAGCCGCCTCCAGCGTCGCCGTGCCACTCGCCACCGCACCCACTTCCACGCGCTGCATCAAATCATAAACGGTGCCCGTCTCGATCCATGCCTTCGCCTCCGGCCTGCCCGCCGCTTCCATCATCTCTCCCATCAACGTCGCCAGCCGTGCGTTCGCGGCACTGATCACAAACTTCACGCCCGGAATCTCCGACTCCATGCGCGTTGCCGTCTCCAGCATCACCGGCAGCAAGCGCTTCACCTCATTCGCACGACTCCCCGGAAAAAAGCCGACCAACCCCTTGTCGCGTCCTCCGGTTCCCTCACGTCGCAACGTCTTGACCCGATCCACCATCGGATGCCCCGCAAACACCGTCGGCAAGCCACTCTTCTCATACAACACCTTCTCAAACGGAAAAATGCAGATCATCAGATCCAGCAGCTTCGCCATCGTTTTGATGCGCCCTTTTTTCCACGCCCACACCTGCGGACTGATGTAATAAATCAACGGCTTCGCATATCCCTGCTCCCGCAACGCTTTCGCAAAACGCAGATTGAATCCTGGGTAATCGATCAACACCACCGCATCCGGCTGCTGCTCCGCCACCATGGCCAGAGCCTCCGCCATCTTCTGCTTGAACCAGCCATACATCTTCAGCACCTCCCACAAACCCACCACGCCCGCATCCTCCACCCAGTCCACCATCGGCTCGCCACCGATTCCGCGCATCTGCACCCCGCCGTAACCAAGGAACTCCATCTGCGGCTCGCGCTCACGCAACGACCGCATCAACCCGGAGCCATGCGTGTCGCCACTGATCTCCCCCGCCAAAAGAAACAGCTTCTTCATGGCAGCGGTGTCGGTGGTAGCGGCAATGTCATCGTCGAATTCTGCTCCATCGCCTTCATGATCAGCACCGCCAGTCGCAACGCCTCCGTGCCCTGATGCCCGCCCACCACCGGCTTGCCACCGCGGCTCGCGCAATCAATAAACGAAGCCAGCTCCAGCTTCAGCGGCTCATCCTTCTCCACCGGCACCTCCTCCCTCACAATCGCCATCCCCTCGCGTCGATACGCATGTCCCGCCTGCTCCTGATAATCCAAAGAGATATACCCTTCCGTGTGGAACACCTGGATCTTGCGCATCTTCTTGTCGCTCACCCGGCTCGCCGTCACATTCGCCACACATCCATTCGCGAACCGCAACCGCGCATTCGCAATGTCCTCCCGACGCGTCAACACCGGCACCCCGACCGCATCAATGCTCACCACCGCCGAACCACCCACCAGATGCAAAATGATCTCCAGATCATGAATCATTAGATCCAGCGTCACTCCGATGTCGATGCTCCGATTCGGGAACGGCGAAAGCCTCGTCGCCTCAATGAACCTCGGCAGCTTGATCCGATCCTCCAACTGCTGCATCACCGGATTGAACCGCTCAATGTGCCCCACCTGCAACACCAACTGCCGTGCATCCGCCAGTTCCATCAGTTCCTGCGCCTCCTGCAGCGACTCACTCAACGGTTTCTCCACCAGCACATGCTTCCCTTGCTCCAAAAGATAACCCGCCACCTCGCGATGAAACACCGTCGGCACCGCCACCGCCACCGCATCCACCAGACTCGCGAACTCCTCCAAACTCGACACCGCCTGCGCTCCATACAACGTCGCCAGCTCCTGCGCTCGCGCCTGATCCACATCATAAATGGCAGTGAGGTCCGCCGATTCCAGCTCCGCCAGCACCCGCGCATGGTTCTTGCCCATCGCCCCAACGCCCGCCACTCCTGCTCTGATCCGTTTGCTCATGTAGGGATCACCTTGCCGAAGCACCCCATCCCCCGCAAGCGAAAACCATCCTTCATCCCTCATCCCTCATCCTTCATCCTTCATCCTTCAATCTCCTCTCCCCCAGCTTCGCCTCCATTCTTTCCAGACGCTCCTTCATCTCGTCCAACCTCCCCAACACCTCCCGCAGCTCCGACTCCTCCTTGTCCGCATCCGGCTTCAGCAACGCCGATGACAAAAACGCGGTCAACGATCCAAACAATCCAATCCCCATCACCATCAATACCGACGCCACCATCCTCCCCTCCGGCGTCACTGGAAACCGGTCGCCATAACCCACCGTCGTCATCGTCACAATCGACCACCAAAACGCATCCTGCACCGTCGTGATGTTCGACCCCGGAACATCCTGCTCAAAATGCAGAATCGCCATTGCCCCAATATCCAGCACCAGGAAACAGCCCATCAACACCGTCAGCAACAAGCTCTGCGCACTGCTCTTGCGCACCACCAAAATCAAATGCCTCGCCGACCGGATTGCCCGCAAAATTCGGAACACCCTGAAAAACCGCCCCCATCGAAAAATGTCCACCGATGGAATGCTCGAAATGAAATCGATCCATCCCCACTTCAAATACGCAAGCTTGCTCGGTGCCGTCGCCAGCCGGTAAAAGAAGTCTCCCAGAAAAATCAAACACAACACGGTGTCCGTCCGGTTCAGCGCATCCCGCACATTGGCATCAAGATCCAGGACCAGCTCCGCAAACAACGCCAGGAGCAGATACACCGACAAAAACGCCAGCACCAAATCCCACGGTTTGAGTTTGTGAGTCTCCGAATTCGCTCCCGTTGCTTTCATTCCCGAACTACCAATCAGCTTTCACTCAAGTCCAGTCAATTTGCGCTTCAATGAAATCGATTTTGGTCGTCACACTTTCAAGTTGCTCCCTTGTCACCAGCCCCCATCTTGCCATTCGCAACCTCCGGCCTCGACCATCCCCTCCATGAAAGCCAAGCCCATCCGCGTCGCCATCCTGTCCCTGCTCCTCACGGTTCTTGGCATCGTTTCCATTTTCGCCGCCCCGCCTTCGCCCCCGCAATCCGCCCACCAACTGCTAGGCATCTGGAGGGCCCACTTCAACCAAGACGCCTCCACCCTGGTGATCCAACTGCGAGACGGCAGCATCTACCTCGCCACCACTGCCACCGGCGACCTTCTTCCCACCGAACCTCCCCTCAGCACCATTCGCGGCACCGTCATTCCCAACACGGATGGCTCCCAATTTGCCGTCACCACCCCCACCCACCTGCAAGTCTTCGAATCCACCACCGGCAAGGCCCTCTCCCCCGCCCTCGCCATCGAAACCATTGAAGGCAATCCCACCCTCGTCTTCTCACCCGACGGCCGCTTCCTCGCCGCCCTCGACAGCCAGCATCACGCCCACCTCTTCGACACCTCCAGTTGGAAAAAGCTCGCCACCTTTCCCCCCGCCGCCGAAGACACCTCCGCCGACCTCGAGTATCAATCTCCTCTGCTCTTCAGCAGCAACAGCCAACGCCTCTATTTTCTCAGCCACACCGGACACGTTCAGCCCATCGACACCAAAACCTGGAAACCGCACGGGCCCGTCCTTGAACATCCAAACCCCGACGGCTATATCTTCGGCCAGAGCCTCAGCCCCGATGACACCCAGTTCATCACCTTCGACGGACCCGGCGAAAACGGCCCAAAAGGCCAGCTCCAACTCTGGAACCTGACCAACTCCAACCCCATCGGCTCCCCAGTCAGCGCTCAAAACGGCATCAGTGGAACCTTTCTCGATAATCCTTTCCGCCTCATCGTGACTCCTTCACGCGGAACCGCCACCGTCCGCGAACTTCCCTCCTTCCAGACCCTCTTCTCCCTCCCCGCCCATGACGACGTCGACGGAACCAAAGTCCAGCCCACCCCAGACGGCAAATTTCTGATCACTTCAGGAAGCGACACTACCCTGCGCCTCATGGACGCCAAAACGGGAACCCAAAAATCCTCCATCGTCCTCCCTGACCGACCCAGCACCCTCCTCATCGAGCCCGACTCCAAACATCTGCTCACCGCATCCACCGAACTCATTCAAAACGATCAATCTCAAACCTGGAGCACCATCCTCACTCGCCTCTCCATTCCCGAACTCCAATCGCAAGCCACCTTTAAAATCGCCTCCTACATCGGCCTCCCCATCCTTTCTACCCAAGGCAACCACTTCATCATCATCGAAGGCAGCACCGAAGAAGAACGCCTCCTCATCCTCGACACTCAAACCTTGGCCCCCCTCCCATGGTGCGCCAATGCCAGGTAGCAATCCCGTTAATCCTGTTTAAGTTAAATTGTCTGCCACGTTCCCAACATGAAAATCATCCGCTTCCTCGATTCCCTCGACCTCATCCGCCACGGCGTCCTCCAAGAAGATGGCAGCGCCGTCCTCCTCGAAGGCGACCTCTACGGCGAATACCGCGCCTCCGAAACCCGCGCCGAAATTAAAAAACTGCTCGCCCCCATCTCTCCAGTCAGCATTCCCTGCATCGGACTCAACTACCTCAAACACGCCGCCGAAACCAACGCCCCCATCCCGCAATGGCCCGTGCTTTTTCATAAACCCATCACCGCCACCCAGTCTCCCGGCGGCCCCATCCAGATCCCCACCCATCTCGCCAGCGACCAGGTCGACTTCGAAGCCGAACTCGCCGTCGTCATCGGCAAGACCTGCAAAAACGTCAGCAAAGCCGACGCACTCTCCTACGTCCTCGGCTACACCTGCGCCAACGACATCAGCGCCCGCGACTGGCAAAAAGCCCGCGGAGGCAGCCAATGGTGCCGCGGCAAATCCTTCGACACCTTTTGCCCGCTCGGACCCCACCTCGTCACCGCCGACGAAATCCCCAATCCCAACGCCCTGCGCATTCAAACCATCCTCAACGGCGAAGTGATGCAGGACTCCAACACCGCCGACATGATCTTCGACATCCCCACGTTGATCGAGTTCCTCAGCGGCAGCACCACCCTACTTCCCGGCACCGTGATATTAACCGGCACCCCCTCCGGCGTCGGCATGGCCCGCACCCCGCAAGTCTGGCTCAAACCAGGCGACAATGTCATCATCGAAATCGAATCCATCGGCCAGCTCAGCAACCCGGTGGAGAAGGAGTAAATCGCTCAACCATGCAGCACTCAATTGATCAACACGGGTTCACCATCACCAAAGACGTGGTCGATTCGAACGCCGTCGCTGATCTGCTGCAAACCTTGGGCCCCGTCTCAGGAGCCGGTAGACGCGCCCTGCTTTCCCATCCGCAGATCTCGGCCTTTGCTCACTCATCGACCATCCTCGCCTTGGTTCGTCCCTACCTTCCGGAACCTCCAATCCCCGTCCGGGCCATCTATTTCGACAAGACCCCCGAGACCAATTGGGGGGTCACATGGCATCAAGACCTCACCCTGGCATTAAAAGAACCCATCGAAACTCCCGGCTTTGGTCCCTGGAGCATCAAGGACGGCATTCCTCACGTTCAGCCACCCGCCTTCCTCTTGACGCAAATGCTCACCCTTCGATTGCACCTCGACGAAGCCGATGAAAGCAATGGAGCGTTAAAAGTCCTTCCCGGTTCACACCAATCAGGCCGACTTTCATCCGCCGAAATCCAAGATGTTCGCACCAAGCTCATTGAAACCTTGTGCAGCGCCCGGGCAGGTGACGCGCTTTTAATGCGCCCCCTCCTGCTTCACTCATCAAGCCGCTCCATCAGCGACAAACACCGGCGCATTCTCCATATCGAATACGCCGGGTTCCATCTCCCCAACGGCCTCTCCTGGCACCAAGCCGCTTAAACTTCCTCAACCGAAGTCCCGAAAGTTAAAAGATTCCCATCCTTGTCCTTGATCTGGAAATCTCTCATTCCGTAGGGATAGGTATTCAAAGGGGAAGTCACCTCGGCACCCCGGGAAATGATCTTGGCATAATAGCCATCGACCTCATCACAGAACACATAAACCGCGCCCTTGCCCAGTCGCTCTTCCCCTTCTTCGGACGAGCACAAATGGAAAATTACCTCACCGTATTTCACTCCCGCATAATACGGCGGATCGCCATACACAAAGTCTTCGGAAAACCCGAGGACATCGATATAGAACGAAAGCGCCTCTTGCAGATCCTTGACCTGCAAAATGGGAGAAGCACATGTCGTCTGCATCGGACATTTTCCCTTCGACTTCTACTTGATCTCTTCCGACTGCAAATACGCCACGATATCCGCCAGCTTCTGCGCATCCAGTCCCATCATTTCTGCGGAAAGCATCAACGACCGGTCCATCTTCTTCATCTGCTTGATGCGCTCGCGCGGCACCGTCTGCGTCAGGCCGCCCATGCTACGGATGATCACTGGATTGCCCGTGCTCAACACCATCCCTTCGATCACCAATCCATCCTTGGTTTCAATACGTTGCCCCTCATAACCATGCGCAATGTCCGCCGAGGGCGCAATGATCGCCCCCAGCACCACTTCACTCGTTTGCGTCTTGCCAAACATGGTCAAATCCGGTCCGAAATCGATGCCCTGACTGCCCACTTTGTGGCAGCCATAACAAACCGCCACCGCCGCCATCCCGGCCTTGGCATCGCCCTTGAGCTTTTGAATGTCGGCCACCGCAGGCAAAGTCGAAGCCGTTTTCGGCGGCTCAGGCGTGACAAAACTGGTCAACGTGACCGTCGCCGGATCATACAAACCCCGCGACTTCAGCGCCGCATCAATGCCGAAGTCTTTCCAGTCATTGCCCTTGCGATTGAACAACCACCACATCGCCTCGGCCTTCCAGCGAAATCCCTCCGCCGCCGCCAGTTCGATCATCGCATCCGCCGCCTGCTGCGTAGGCACAAACGCGATCGCATCCATCATCAGCTTGTTCTGTGCCGGCGTCAGGCTCGATGCCAAAGCACGCTTCTTGAAATCGCCCACCGACTCCGGTTGATGCAAACGCCAGGCCAGCCACGCATACGGCTCCGACCACTTCAAAGCCTCCGTCCCCATCGCCTTGCTCACCGCTTGAAACATCGCCTTCTCCTTGCCAAAACAACCCGTGCCAAAAGCCTCAAGATACGAACGGTCACGACCATCAAAGCCCCTCGCCACCTTCAATAAAATATCGCGGCTCTGCTCCACCGGCACGTTCCTCATCGTCAACGCCACTTCACGACGCACCGCAGGCGAAGAATCCGACGCCATCCGCGCGGCCATGCTCACCACCTGATGCCCCGCACGACGCAACGCGCGATAAGCCACCAAGCGCTTGGACTCATCCTTCGACTCCAGCAACGGCGTCACCTTCGCAACCCCCTCATTCCCCATCTGCGCCAGCAACCACACCGCCCGCGCTGCGATGTAAGAATTCCTGTCCGACAACAACGCCGATACTGCCGGCACCGCCTTGGCCCCTTGCTCCTTCAGCTTCACAAAACCCGCATGCCGCACGTTCACCGCCGGACTCTGCAACGCCAGCAACTGACCTTCTGTGCTTTGCAAATCCACCTTCGGAACCGTTGACTTGAACCCTTTCGGCGCAATCCGGTAAATCGTGCCTGAAGTCGAATCATCGAGATCCGCATGGCCACCCACCCTTGGATCAAACCAGTCTGCCACATAGATCGCCCCATCAGGTCCCACCGTCACATCCGACGGACGGAACAATGTCTGCACCTCATGGTTCACGCTGTTGTTCCCACCGAGGAAATCCGATCCCGCGAATTTCTTTTCTTTGTTGGAAGTCAGAAAGTCAAACCTCTCCAGCTTCATCCCCGCCCCGTCAGGCTTCGGCAGATAACCAAACACCACATTGCGACCCGCTTCACAGGCCAGCAACAACCCGTTCCATTTGTCGCCCAATGCCCCGTTCTCATAATACCCCACTCCCGTCGGCGAACCGCCCCCATACACATCGCCCGCCGGCATGCTGCCCGGATCTTCCTGCCGCCACTGCGCCACCGCCGTCGGCTGACCTGGACGTTGATCATTGCGCCATGAACGTTTGCCATCCAACGACGCAAACCCCGCATTTCCATACTCCATCATCAACGAGACCCGGCATGCCGGAGGATCATCGTTGTCACTCTGATACACATCGCCGAACGACGTCACGATCTGCTCATAACTGTTGCGAAAGTTGTGCCCGATGATGTCGACCGCCGTGCCATCGGGATTCATCCGCGCCGCAAAGCCGCTGATCCACACACTGCCATCATCACTCTTCATCCCCGCGATCTCGGTATTGTCCGCCACCTGGGTGGTTCCCGGTTTGTGATTGTAAGGGCTGCCAATGGAAAACTTTTTACCTGACTTGTCCTCAAACTGCGCCCCGGTATTCCCTTGGTTCCAATACCACAACCCATCCGGACCCGCCGTCACTGAATGCAGGCTGTGGTCATGCTGACGCCCGTTAAACCCGGTCAGCAACACCTCCCGCTTGTCCACCGCAGGATCAAACTTCGCATCGCGATTCACATCCGTATAAACTAAAAGATTCGGTGGTTGCGAGACCACCACCTTGTTGTCAAACACCGCCACCCCCAGCGGAGCCTGCAATTCCGGGTCCTGCACAAAGACGGAACTTTTGTCCGCCACCCCATCTCCATCGGAATCCTCCAACACCATGATGCGATCCCCCTCAGGCCGGCGCGTGGCATGACTGCGATAATTCACCCCCTCCGCGATCCACATACGACCCTGCGCATCAAAATCCATGTTGGTCGGATTGCTGAACATGGGCGAAGCCGCCCACACCGTAACCTCAAGACCATCAGGAGCCGCAAAGAGCTCGGTCGGAACCAGCTTCGGAAGCGAAGGTGCAGATTCAGCCGCCTTTTTTTCGGAAGCCGCGACGGCAAGACCGAGTCCAAGCGATAAAATGATGGCAGAGGAGGCAGAGACGAATACTTTCATGAATTGAGCGGATGCAATTACGGCAAATCCTAGCCGATTGTTTCCGCCAACTGCAAGCAACTTGATCAAATCCGCCACCCTAAATTGTTCTAGAACACCGCCAAATCCATCTCATGCGCCACAACCCACTCGCCCTCCTCGCTTCACTCGCTCTCGCCACGCTTCTCGCCAGCTGCGCCTCCACCACAACCGCGCCCGTCGGTGCCCCGGTTACCTGGCCCAAGCAATCCTTCTCAACCGTCAAAGCCTACGCCTACCACTGCGACGCCGAACCCGGTCGCGATTTCATCCAACCCTCCGGTCGTTATCATGTCGGCATCCTCAAACCCGGCCCTGTCGAGCTTTCGCCCGATCAGGTCAAGGTCCTCCTCGCCGCCGCCACCGTTCCCCAACCCAAAAGCTGGCGAACCCCCTGTTACGTTCCCCATCACGCCTTCGTCTTCTTCGACGCCAACGGCAAACGCGTCGCCAATCTCGACATCTGCTTCACCTGCAACAAATACCGCGCCTTCCCCGGCGGAGTCGTTGAATACCCCGACATGCACCGACTCTACGCCCTCGTCCAGGAACTCGGCCTCCCCACCGGCACCGGCAAATATTTTTATCGCGACCTCTACCATCAACAAGGCGGCCAGTTGCGCTAATTAACTATCCAACACCTTCTCCCACTCCGCCTCTTTGAACCCGTTCAGGTAAACCCCCGCCTCTTCATCAATCGCGAACGGCCTTTTCACCAGATTGCCATTCTCCGCCAGCAACTGCAGCGCCTCGTCCTCACTCATCCCCGGCAGTTTGTCCTTCATTCCCATCTCGCGGTAATCCATCCCCGAGGTGTTGAACAAGGCCCGCAATTCCCCGCGCGCACTCAACATTCCCTTCAACTCAGCCACCGACGGCGGCGTCTCGCGAATCGCCCGTTCCTCGAACTCCACCCCGTTCGCCTCCAGCCACTTGATCGCATTTCGACAAGTCGAGCACCCTTTGTAAGCATACACCTTCAACATGAATCTCCTGTAGCAGCCGACGTGAGGAGGCTCAAACTTTTCATTCGCCATTCTCCCTATCGACCAAATTTCCACTTGGCATCCACCCCAACCTGTTTCTCAATCGATCATCATGCACGCACGCTACTCCCTAGGCCTCGATTTTGGCACCAACTCCTGCCGCTCCCTTCTTGTTGACATCGCCGACGGACGCGAAATCGGCACCTCCACCTTCAACTACCCCAGCGGCGACATGGGCATCCTCACCGATCCACGCGATCCCAACGTCGCCCGCCAAAATCCCCAGGACCACCTGGACGGACTCCAATCCGTCGTCCTCGGCGCTCTTCAGCAAGCCCGCGACACCGTCCCCGACTTCGACCCCTCCCAGGTCATCGGCATCGGCATCGACACCACCGGCAGCACCCCCGTTTTCGTCAACGAACAAGGCATTCCCCTCGGGCTCCTCCCTCAATTCGCCGACAACCTCAACGCCATGATCTGGCTGTGGAAAGACCACACCGCCCACGCCGAAGCTGCAGAAATCACCGCCCTCGGCAACCAGATCCGACCCAACATCATGGCCAAATGCGGCGGCATCTATTCTTCCGAATGGTTCTGGAGCAAAATCCTCCGACTCCGCCGCATCGACCCCGCCGTATTCGACGCCACCTTCAGCGTTTTGGAACACTGCGACTGGCTGCCCGCCGTCCTCATCGGCAGCACCGATCCCCTTACCGCCCCCCGCAGCGTCTGCTCCGCCGGACACAAAGCCATGTTCTCCAAAGAATGGGGCGGACTTCCCGGCAAAGAATTCCTCACCCAGCTCGATCCCGCCCTCGCCGACCTCCGCGACCGCCTTTACGACAGCGCCCAAACCGCTGATCAAAAAGCCGGCGGCCTTTGTGCCGAATGGGCCCAGCGTCTCGGCCTCCCCGAAGGCACCGCCGTCGCCGTCGGAGCCATGGATGCCCACATGGGCGCCGTCGGAGCCGGCATCAAAGATGGAGCTCTCGTCAAAATCGTCGGCACCAGCACCTGCGACATCATGGTCACTCCCAACGACAAAACCCTCGCCGACATCCCCGGCGTCTGCGGCATCGTCGACGGTTCCGTCCTCAACGGCTACTACGGCATCGAGGCCGGCCAAAGCGCCGTCGGCGACATCTTCTTGTGGTTCGTCAATCACTTCGTCCCCGAATCCTACGGCAGCACCAACAACGAAAAATTTGCCTCCATGGGCAAAGCCATCGCCGATCAAAAACCCGGTGCCAGCGGCCTCCTCGCCCTCGACTGGAACAACGGCAACCGCACCATCTTGGTCGACCCGCGCCTGACCGGACTGCTCATCGGCCAGACCCTCCACACCAAACCCCACGAAGTCTACCGCGCCTACATCGAGGCCACCGCCTTTGGAGCCCTCACCATCATCAATCGAATCGAACAATACGGCGTCCCCATCAAGGAAGTCATCAACACCGGCGGCCTCTCCATCAAAAACGAAACCATGATGCAGATCTACGCCGACGTCATCAACCGCCCCATGAAAGTCAGCCGCAGCGAACAAACCTGCGCCCTCGGAGCCGCCATCTTCGGTGCCACCGCCGCCGGAGCCGACACCGTCGCCAACCTGCAAACCCGCATGACCGCCATCCGCGAAAAAGTCTACCACCCCATTTCCGAAAACGTCGCCATCTACCAGCAACTTTACACTCTCTACAAATCCCTTCACGACGCCTTCGGCACCCCCGACTGGACCGGCAATCTCCACCACGTCATGAAACAACTCATCAACCTCCGCGCCCAGCAGAGGCAATAGAGTTGATGGTTGATAGTTGATAGTGAATGGTCTGAAAAAGGGACCGCGAAGTTTCACTTCGCTCAGACCATCAACCTTCCACCGTCTACCAATCACCTTCCCCAGATGCTCTCCACCCTCAAACAACAAGTCTGCGACGCCAACCGCGCCCTTGAAACCAGCGGTCTCGTCAAACTGACTTGGGGCAACGTCAGCGGCATCGACCGAACCTCCGGCCTATGGTGCATCAAACCCAGCGGCATCCCCTACGCCGACCTTACCCCCGATCACCTCGTCGTCCTCGATCTCGACGGCAACATCACCGATCACGGCAGCCAGTTGCGTCCATCCTCCGACACCAAAACCCATCTCCATCTCTACCAAAACTTCCCCACCATCGGCGGCATCACCCACACCCACTCCCCATACGCCACCGCCTTTGCCCAGGCCGGTCGTGAACTCCCCTGCCTAGGCACCACCCATGCCGACCATTTCTTCGGCACCGTCCCCCTCGCCCGCCCTCTCACTCCTGAAGAAATCGAAGCCGACTACGAACTCCACACCGGCGTCAGCATTGTCGAACGTTTCCGCGAACTCAACCTCAACCCCCTCGAAACCCCCGCCATCCTCCTTTCCCACCACGCCCCCTTCACTTGGGGCAAAACTCCCGCCGCCGGTCTCGACAACAGCACCGCCCTCGAAGTCTGCGCCCAGATGGCCATCCACACCCTCGCCCTCAACCCCTCGGCCACCACCATCCCCGCCCACATCCTCAACAAACACCACTCCCGCAAACACGGCCCCGACGCCTACTACGGTCAAAAAGATTGCGCAAAGTAGAAGGCTCGTCCCGAGCCTTGCCATTTCAAACATCAAGGGCCGGGACGGCCCTTCTACTTTTCCAAAGCGTCACTCTTAAGAAGCCCTCCACTCCGGCAGTTTAGCACAATAGCTACAATCAGTTGATAGTCAGCCTATATTTAGCACTGTAGCACAATATTTGTATCGAATACGTGCTAGAAACATCGATTTCTCAAGAATTTAATCCATCCTTCTCCGCCCGTTCATCGCCTGGAAGATCGTCAACTCGTCCACATGATCCAGCCCGCCCCCCGCCGGCATCCCCTGCGCCAATCGGGTGACCATAACCCCGCCCTCACGCAACACATCCGCCAGATAATTCGCCGTTACCTCCCCTTCCACATCGGCCCCCAACGCCAGAATGACCTCTGTCACTTCCAGCTCGCGAACCCGGCGCAGCAAATCATCAATCCGCAAATCCGACGGCGTCACATTGTCCAACGGCGACAACTTCCCGCCCAATACGTGATACAATCCCACGAACGCCCGGCTCCCCTCCAACCTCAGCACATCCGCTGCCGCCTCCACAACGCACATCAAATGGCGGTCGCGCTTCGGGTGATCACACAGCGGACACGGATCGCCACTCTGCAGGAAAAACCCACACTCCCCACAAATCCCCACCCGCTCCTGCAGTTCCCCCAACGCCTTCGCCAGCCCGCCCACTCTTCCCGCCCCGCGTCCCATCAACCACATCACCAAACGCTCCGCACTGCGCGGACCCAGCCCCGGCAGACTCTTCATCTGCACAATCAACTCTCGAATCGGCGCGGGATAATCAATCAATGGCATGACAACATCTCCCTCAATTCAATTCGTCGTCAAAATCCGCAAATGTCCGGCCACGCCCTCGGTGCCTTTCCCCTTGCCCGCATCGCTATCCTTCAACCCCGCTTCCGCCCGTTCCAGGAAATACTTCAACGGCGCGTCCTCGCGACCCTCCATCTGCGCCAGCTTAAAATGCTGCAACGCCTCGCCAAACGTTCCCTTGCGCAGACTCACCACCCCATGCCAAAACTCATCCCGCGCACGGGCTTCATCCTCACTTAGTTTACCCTTCTCCGCCAGCAGCTCATACACCTCGCTGATGTGATGCATGCGCGGCGCATAAACCATCTCCATCGGACGAGCCTCCATGTGATCCTTGGTCATCAAATACGTCCTCGCCCCCATCAGCACCTGACTCCCATAAACCAGATTCACCCCGCTCAATCGACGGCAAAAATCCACCGGCTCGCCCACCGCGCTGTAAAACTGAAACTCCCTAAACCCAAACAACCCCACACTGGTCTCCCCCGTCGACAACGCCACGCCAAAAACCGCCTTGCGATGCCAGCGACTTAAAATTTCCTGCTCCAAATTCACCAGCCTCAGCCGCAGTTCCAACGCCGCCCGGCAGCCCTCGACCGCATGATCATCCCCCTTTTCTATCAGTCCAAAAAACACCCGCAATCCCTGCGCATTGCAATTGTCCAGATACGCACCCCGTCCCACCAAAAACTCCGCCGCCGCCCGCAGAAAGAACGACCCCATCTTCTCCAACTCCGCCGCTTCCATCTGACTGCTCAAATCTGGAAAATTCAAAATGCTGCAATTCAGCACCGTCAGTTCCTTGCGCTGACACAAGTCCACCGCCTCCTTGTTCTCCACCAGCTGCTGAAACTTCTCCGTCGAGACCCGACCCACAAAATATCGCTGCAACCGCCGCGCCCGTTGAATGCTCGCCGTGCCTCCATAAAAAGTCCCCGCCAACCCCGCCAGCACAATCGCACCAGCCCCTGACAGCGGTTCAAACAACACCCCGCAAAACGCCAAAATCGGCGACAGCAACACCGTCAAAAACACCGCCCCCGCCATGTAAACCAGCTTCCCAAACACCCGATGCTGTTCCAGGCAAACCCACGCCGATAGAAACGCCATCACCGTGAAATACCCGTATTGCACCGGCAGCGAAAACCACAGGTCGCCCTCCCCCGGCAGCACAAATGCCTGTAGGAAAAAGCCCTCCATCTCCACCGCCGCGCGAATGAAGATCGACGTAAAATGATACCCGGCCAGCAGCAAGCCGCTCACCATCGCCCCAATCAATAAACTTGCCGACCAGCTGCGTCCCATGATCAAAGATTATCCGTTGAAGATGATGGTGCCGATGAAGATGAGGCCGAATCCCCATGCGCACGACGGTAGGAAGCCACCACCATGTCGCTCAGACAACGATCCGGCTCATCCACCGCACGACGCGGCAACACAAAAGATTTCTCGCCCGTGTTTCCCGCCACCAATTGCAGCCCAAAGGGATAATCCTTGAACAGTTTCCGACACAAATCCATCAACGCCACCCCCTCGCGAGCGCTCCGCTCCACCAATGCCTGCGTCGCCTCTGCATCGAAAGAAATGTCCATCCCGTAGTCCTCGCTGAACTGCGCCGCAAAAGCCTGCACCTCACGCGCCGCCACGCTCACCTGCACTGTCTTCGCCTTCTCCCGGCACATCTCCAGCACCCGCTGCGGTTCCCTCACCAATTCACCATCGATCAGCAACTCCTGCAGACCCAGGCTCGGCAGCTCAAACTTGAAATCGCGCAACGCCTTCTCCCAAACCGTCACCAATCCCCGCGCCCCCGTCCTTTCCCCAGCCGCCCGCTGAGCCATCTCGCGCAACGCCGAATCCTCAAACTTCGCCTGAATCCCATAAGCCAGGAACTCACGCTCAAACTGCCGAATGAGACTTCCTTCACTGCGCTTCATGATCTCAAACAAATCATCTTCCTTGAGCGAATCGCACACCACCCGCACCGGCAGCCGACCAATAAACTCCGCCTCAAAACCACACTCGATAAAATCCTGCGTGCTCGCATCCCGCAACGCCGCCGCATCCGCCTCCTCACGCAACGCAGCCCCAAACCCAATGCTCCCCTTGCTCAAGCGTTTGCCAATGATCTTCTCCAACCCACTGAACGCCCCACTCACCACAAAGAGAATGTTCTTCGTGTTCACACTCTGCTTCTTCGGTGCCTCGCCCTTGCGCATGTCGAACATCATTTGGATTTGCGAGCGCATGTCATTCGGCGAATGCAACGGCACCTCCGTCTCCTCCATCAGCTTCAGCAACGCCGTCTGCACGCCGCGACCGCTCACATCCCGCCCCAGTTTGTCCCCCTGCGTCGCGAGCTTGTCCACCTCATCCAAATAAATGATCCCGTGTTCCGCCAGCTCCACATTCCCTTCCGCCTTGCCCACCAGATCCCTTACCAAGTCGTCCACATCCGCCCCCACATACCCGGTCTCACTGAACTTCGTGGCATCCGCCTTCACAAACGGCACCCCGATCAGCTCCGCAATGTGCTTCACCAGATAAGTTTTCCCCACCCCCGTCGGCCCCACAATGATGATATTCTGCTTCGCAAACTCCAGTTTCTCCGCCGCCTTCGGATCCTTTTTCTGCAACTCACGCAACATCCGCGCGTGATTGTAATGATCGCACACCGCCGTCGCCAAAACCTTCTTCGCATCATCCTGACGGATCACAAACCGATCCAGATGCGCCTTCACATCCGCCGGTTTGTAACGGAAATTCAGCCACGCCTCATCATCTTTCGCATTCATCTCAGGCATGTTGGGGATCGGAGGTTGCACCGCAGGCGGCTCCTCTTTCCCGCCCTGGAAATTCGAAAACAGCACATTTCCGCCAAACTGATTGCGGATAAACTCCTCCAGCTTCTTCCCGATCTCCTCAGGACTCGAAGGCGGCGGCGGCTCAGGTTTTTGGTCACTCATAACAGCTACAATACGCCACAGAACCGCCCAAGGAGCAAGAAGCAGTTGCCGCGTTCATTAGCCACGCTCACCCTCAGCCCAATTTCTGCCGCAAAAGAGGACAAAGATAGCAAAGAACAACGATCCATCGTCTCCATCTTACCCCTTGGAAAAATAGAATTCGACGAGCGCGTCATCCTTAAACATTACTACCCAGCACTTGGTAAAACCTCCCGTCTCAGAAACAGAACTCTCGAAATCGCTGATAAAGAATATCTCGCCCGCCTTTGCGACCGGGGGCTGATGATTTACCTGATAAAATGTCGAAGGAAATCGCTTCTCGAACTCAGCGCGGCTCAATCCCGTGAGACTTTCGCGAAAGGCACGATCATGAAACAGACCTGCCAGAGCCACTTGAGACTCATACGGTCGCAATCCGGTTTTCCATAGAAGGTAATAAAGGTTGTATTGCGCACCCAGAGGCTGGACCGATAAAAACAAAACCAGGCCGAGTGTTGAAGCCAGTGATGCAGCAAGAAAAATTGCCAGCACAGTGGGCATGGGGGCAGCCGCCGCCTTGTGTTCTGGCTTTGTGTGGGGGTTCATCGTTGGACGCACGGTCATATTACCCAAACACAGCTGTCCGCCAACTGTAATTCCATCACCACAAAACCCGCTAAACCAGATCTATGTGTTCCCTGCGTTTCTTCGTTGCAAAATCCCTCATCCCGCCGCCAGAGCCAACTCCTCCAACTCCGCCCAGCGCACATAGAGCCTCGCCACCTCCGCTTTCCCTTCTTCCAACTTCACCACCATCCCCGGCGCTTCTGCCGAGCGAGTCACAAAAAACTCCGGATCATTCAACAACGCATCCAGCTCCGCCACCTTCTCCTCCGCTGCCAGGATGGTCTCCTCCATCCCCTCCAACTCCGCTTTCTCTTTAAAACTCAACTTCCGCGGCTTGACCACCGCCGGCGCCGCCCCTTTCCCACCCTTCGCCGTCGGCGTATTCCACCCCACCCGACTTTGCAAATCCCGTTCCTTCTTCTTCTCCAGATAATACGAATAATTCCCCGGCTGCACAAACACCCCGCCTTCTTCAAACGCCACCACCTGATCGCACACCCGATCCAAAAAATACCGGTCATGGCTCACCACCAGCACCGCTCCATCAAAATCAGCCAACGCCTCCTCCAGCATCCGCAAGCTCGGCAAATCCAGATCGTTGGTCGGCTCATCCAGAACGATGATGTTCCCACCGCGCTTCAGCACCTTCGCCAGCATCAATCGCGCGCGCTCTCCCCCTGAAAGCAAATCCACCCGCTCGTTGACCCGGTCATCCGTGAACAAAAACCGCTTCAGATAATTCCTCGCCCCCATCTTCTGCGTGCCGAACATCACCGTCTCATCCATGTCCGCCACCTCCGCCAGCACACTGCCCGTCCCCTCCAACTGCATCCTCGACTGATCAATGTAATTGAACTTCACCCGCTTGCCCACCACCGCCGTGCCCCCATCCGGCTCGCGCTCGCCCATGCAAATTCTCAACAACGTCGTCTTGCCTGCCCCATTTCTGCCCACAATCCCGGTGCATTGACCCGGCACCAGCGACAAGTTCAAATGCTTGAACAACCACCGCTCATCCGCCCCCTCGCCAACCTTTCCACCCACTCCCGTCAACTCGACGCCAATGTTCCCCATCTCCGGCGCAGGCGGCAAAAGCAAATCCAGCTCCCGCTCCTCCTGCGGCGCTGCCAAACCCTCAATCTTGTAAAATTGATCCAGCCGATGTTTCGACTTGGTCGACCGCGCCTTCACCCCGGCCCGGACCCATTCCAGTTCCTCTCGCAAAAACCGCTGCCTCCTGCGTTCCGTCTGCTCGTTGATCTGCTGACGCGTCGCCTTACTCTCCAGATAGGCCGTGTAATTCCCTGCATGCGAATACGCCCGACCGTCTGAAATCTCAATCACCCGCGTCGCGATCACATCCAGGAAATAACGGTCATGCGTCACAAAAATCACCGCCCCCGGAAACCCCAAAAGAAAAGTCTCCAGCCAGCGAATCGACTCCGCATCCAAATGGTTGGTCGGTTCATCCAGCAACAACAAATCCGGCCTTCCCACCAGCGCCCTGCACAACGCCACCCGCCGTTTTTCCCCACCCGACAACGCCGCCACCCCCGCGTCCAACGGAGGAGCATCCAGCGCGGTCACAATCGTCTTGATCCGCGACTCCAGATGCCAGCCATCCGCCGCCTCAATCGCATGCTGCAAATCCGCCAACTCGGCATCCGACCCCTCACCACTCTCATACCTCTGCATCCACCCCAACAAATCCGCCACGCCAAGCTCAATATTTTGCTGCACCGTTAGCTCCCCATCCAATTCAAACTCCTGCGGCAGATAACCCACCCGCAATCCCCTGCGCAACGACAACTCCCCTGTATCCGCCCGGTCCGTCCCTGCTAAAATTTTCAAAAGACTCGTCTTCCCGCAACCATTCCGACCCACCAATCCCACCTTTTCCCCCGGAGCCACCGCCAGCGTCACCCCCGTCAGCAAAGTCTGCTTGCCATACGACAGTGAAAGTTCGTTGGCAGAAAGAAGGGAAGGAATCACAGCACTCATGGAACCGTCAACAAACCCCAGCGCCCCACCAAAAGCAACCTCTGTCGCATCATCCAGTTCAGTCTTTACAAGCAGGACGAAAATCGGATTGTCACCCGGTCAGTTGAAACTATACTCCTTCCTGTGATCGCTGAAACCATCCCTGCCCTCGCAGCTCTCTCGCCAGACGACAAGATCCTCCTCGCGGCAGAACTCTGGCAGGACGCAGTGAGCGATGATTCAGAGGCCTCAGATCCCAATCCCGCCCTCATCGAAGCGATCCAAGAGCGGCTGGCCCATTACCGTGCCCATCCTGACGAGGTCTCCACTTGGAACGACGTTCGCAAGCGTTTGTCATCCCGAAATCAATAGCAGATGCCGCCGGAAGTTATCTGGACCCGGGGAGCGGAAGCGGATCTCATGGCAATCTATCAGGAGATCGAAGAATTCCGTTCTGGAACCGGTCACCAATTCCTCATTCTCCTGGATTCAGCACTCCATTTGCTGCGTCAATTCCCCGAAATAGCCCCATCTTTCGACCCTCCCATTCGACGCCTTCTTCTAAACACCCGAAAACACGGCCTGTTCTATACCACTGAGAGAAGGGGCATCATCATCCATGCACTCGCCGATCTTCGTGCAGACCCAAGTCTGTTAAAAGCCCGGTTGAAAAACACCCGCCGCAACTAGGACCAACAAGCGGCCTTTAATTAGAACCCCGACTGCTCCGCCAGCGCCCAGCGCTGCCTGAAATCGCGATTCTCTTCCATCAATTGGCCGGCCACCGTCGTCGCCGTCTGATCCAGCCCCTGCATCTTCGCAAACACCGCAATCAACTCCTGCCGGCGGTAATAATCCGTCGAGTCGGTCACCCCCTGCACAAAAAACTGCGCCATTGCAATCAGCGTTTCCGGCTTCAACTCCTCCGTAGGCAACAGATACTGACCCCGTTCCAGCTTGATTGTCGCCGAGGTATATCCCAACGCCGTCACCCGACCGTTCAATGGCAGACCGCTCTTCCGCGCAATCGCCCCGTCATACCCCTTCGCCAGCACGTCCTCCATCAACGTCTGCATGAACTCACGCATCTTCGACCACAGATACAGCTTGCTCTTCATCGCACTCTGCACCTCCGGCGTTTCAAAACGAATCCCCTCGAGCAACTCCACCGTCGGCGTCACATCATACCCCCGCGCCAGCGCAGGCAAGCCGTCCAACAAATCCGCAAACTGAAGCTGCTCCCGCCCCCGCAATTCCGCCAGCCTCAGCCGCTCCGTCTCCTCATTCATCTGCTTCAAGCGCGTGATCTCCGATTGATCAAACCGAATCCGCTGATTCAGATGTGCCCGCAATACGCCCTGCGTCTTCAACTTCGCCAGCGCCGACTTCGACTCATCCAGATCAAGCCGCGCCTCCAGCACCGTCGAATACGCATCGACCTTCGGTTCGCCATACTTCAAGGCAAACTCCATGTCCTGCAGATAAGGCGCGATCAGTTTTTTATACGATCCCACCCACTCTAAACCGCGCCCCGGCATGCTGTCGTTAAACAAGGTCAACATGTCCCGCGCCAACACCGGCTGGCCGAAATGCCACTGCGCCAGTCCATGCACCAGATACCCCATCACCTCCTCCGAATTCGCATCATACATCAAATCCGACGCCGCCACCTTCAGTCCCACATTGTCCCCCATCACCATTCCCAGTTGGGCAAAAAACTCCTTGAGCGACTCGTTCCCGTTCACCGCCACACCGCCCGCCGCATCCTGATAGATGTCGCGAAAATACTTCGCTGCATCTTCTTTCCTTCCTCCCACAATCGCGCACAACGCCGCATTGAACCGCGCCCAGTTCAGCGTCGGTTGCTTCGCCAGATTCGACAAAATCAGTTCATCAAACAAACGCCTCGCCTTGCCATAATCACCATCCAACAAAATGCCACGTGCCCGCAAAAACTTTTCCGCCACACTCTCTGCGCCCCCCGCCACGGTCTGCCCCGCCGCACCGGTTCCCGGATCAGTCACCACCTCCACCACCACATTCTCGGTGCCCTCAGGAGGACCCGGAGCCGGACGCAACAAGATGGCCAGCAAAGTCAAACAAACCCCAGCACCCACAATCGCATACGTCATCTGCGCCCGACGCGAACGCCTGCCCACCACCGTGTAACCCAGCAAACTCTCCGCATCCCGGAACGCCTCCACCAGCGCATCGTAACTCTGGTGACGATCCTCTGGACTCAATGCCAACATGCGATTGACCAGCTCATAGGTGCGTGGACTGAACTTCAACCCACTGTCCTCCAGCCTCACCCGGCGGCTCTTGATGACTTTGAGTTCCTGAATCGAATTGGTATTCGCCTTGTGCGGCGGCCGCCCGGTCAGGGCATGATACAAGGTCGCCCCCAAGCTATACATGTCACTGCGGAAATCTTCGCGATCCTCACGCACCTTCTCCGGCGCCACATAAAACGGCGTCGCCCAGATCTCGCCCGATTCATCCACATCCCGAGCATGAAACAGCGCCAAGCCGAAATCCACGATTTTTGGCGTTTCATCCTCCGCATACAAAATGTTCGCCGGCTTCACATCACGGTGAATCAACCCCTCACGGTAAGCCGCCCTCAATCCTTCCGCGATCGCTCTTCCCGCCCGCAAGCTTTCCAGCTCGCTCAACCGCCCCTTATCAATAATCCGCTGCTCCAGGCTGCCCCCGCTCACCAGCTCCATCGCAATATAGAAGTTGCCCTGGTCCTTGCCGACCGAATAAAGCTTCACCACATTCGGATGCGTCACCGCCGCCGTCAGTTGCGCCTCGCGCTCAAAACTCGCCATCCGCACACTGTCCTTGCTGTAGTGCCGATTCAGAATTTTCAAAGCCACATGCCGACCCAACGTCGCATCCGTTGCATCAAACACCCGGCTCATCCCCCCTTCGCCAATCTGTTTCGTCAGCGCGAAGTGATCAAAATTCAATCTCACCCTCACCGCCTCACCACAATGCGGACAAACAACCTTGCTGTAGGGCTCCAAGATGGTGACATCAATCACACCCTGGCAAGACGGACACGTGCTTAGGTATTGATCGGAGGACGGGGTTGTTGTGGTCACGGGACGCGGAAAGTAGCTGCGGAAACTGATAAGGAAAAGCTGAAAGTTAAAGGCAACATTGTCACTTAAGAGGTGGTTGGAGAAAAAAATATCTTACATCTCCTAATAAGCACAGGCCAAGCCAGCAATTCATCCACTATAAAATTAAACCCAAAACCGGAAAATTTGTTTCACGCAGCCCGTGAACTTATGGAAATTATATTTTCCCCATCGACCTTTTGGTCGATCCCACCCAAGATACAGAAGCCCAGTTCACTCTATTTCAAATAAACGACTGGGTTCTCCCATCGACGCACCCCCGCTCCCGTCCCATCGCGACGACTCACAAGCAGCCCGGCACCGGGTGCCAGGTATCGAAACCCTTGACCTTCGCGTCCTGACGGGACACCTGACCCCCGAAAATACTCCTCCCTCTCCTGAGCACCCCCACTCCCCTCTTGCGCGCAACCTCCTCTCCAGCCACCTTCCTGTTTCCGCCTTCCGACTTCATCCATCCCATGACTTTTTCCATCGACGATCCGCAATGGGTCAAACAACGACTCGACCAGTTTCTCCATCAACAACTCCCCGACCTCTCCCGCACCCGCATCCAGTCCCTCATTAAAGACGGCGAAGCCCGCCTCAACGACCTCCCCACCAAACCCAACGCCCATCTCAAGCTCGGCGACCAGATCACCCTTCACATTCCCGATCCCACCCCCGTCGCCATCATCGCCCAGGACATCCCCCTTGATGTCCTTTTTGAAGATGAACACCTCATCGTCATCAACAAACCCCCCGGCCTCGTCGTCCACCCCGCTGCAGGCAATCCCGACGGCACCCTCGTCAACGCCCTCCTCTTCCACTGCAACAACCTCAGCGGCATCGGCGGCGAACTCCGACCCGGCATCGTCCACCGCCTCGACAAAGAACCCAGCGGCTGCCTCGTCGCCGCCAAACCCGCCCTCCCCCACCCCCGCCTCACCGAAGCCTTCGGCAACCGCCAACTCACCAAAATCTACCTCGCCGCAGTCAACGGCATTCCCAAAGGCTCCAGCGGCCGCATCGAAAACCGCATTGGCCGCCATCCCGTCGACCGCAAACGCATGACCCAGGTTGAAGGCGAAAACGGCAAAGAAGCCGTCACCGAATGGCGTCTACGCTGCGTCCACAGCGGCTGCGCCCTCATCGAATGCCATCTCCTCACCGGCCGCACCCACCAACTCCGCGTCCACATGCGCGAAACCCTGCAGACCCCCATCCTCGGCGACACCATCTACGCCCAACCCCAACGTCAACTCGTCAAAGCCGCGCGTCTCCTCCTCCACGCTTGGAAACTCAGCTTCACCCACCCCATCACCAACCAGCCTCTCAACTTCGAATCCAAAATCCCCAACGAATTCGCCCCCTGGTCCAGCATCATGTAGCCCCAATTTGAAGTGCGGCGATTTTCGCCGCTTTCGCCACGCCCCGAGCTTACTCCCCTCCCATCAATCAAAAGATCGTCACGCGTTACTCAATGCTTGCCGTTCAACCTCCCCATCATGGCCAGCATCCGCACCCGCGCCATCTCCCACCGTCGATAGGACTGCCCCTTGTCCCCTCCCATGAAATGATAAACGGCAGCCCGCGGAATCTCTGACTTCGGATTCTGCGATGAAACCTGACAATGCCAATATGGAGGCAGTTCAGCAGGTGGACCGTTCTCAATCACCAACTCCGCCAACGGCAGTTGATCCAACGTCGCACTGCCGCGCAACTCCCATCGACGCCGCCAGGCAGCAAAAAATCGATGCACACCTTCTCCTTTGCGAAACAAAATGACCCCACTGTTCCAAATCGGCGTCTGACCCGGCAGCTTCCGCAAAAGCTGCGCATATCCACTCCCCGCCTCACGTTCAATCCACCCTGCATTCGCCACGCTGCCCAAGGTCGTATACTTCGGCGTCTCCTTGGCCATGTAAAGCGGGGCGGATTCGAGCAGCTTAAACACGGGCTCCAAATCCTCACACACCAGGGTATCGCAATCAATGAACAGCGTGTCCTGAAACGGACTCCACAAGTCCATCGACAACTTCGCCACCCTTGATGCAAATCCCTCCTCGGCTGGATGACAATAGATGGGCATCAACGGATTGCTGCGTTTCAACGACTCCATCGCACGCGATGCCATCTCCGCATACTGCGGTGACGCGCAAAGCACCACTCCGCGGGTGCCAATGCTTGCATCCTCACCCCAGTTTTCATACTGGCTCTGAGCGTCTCTCTCCAGAAAGAATTTCATCGCCGAGACATCACGACTGTCCAGATGTCTGCGCCGCTTGGAAATTGCATCGTTGTCGGCCAACTCCACGATGTTGTCCTCAACTTCCACCACATGATGCTTGGCCTTGAACAACGAGGAAATGAAAACATCATCGTTGTTCATCCCCACCTGACCAATCTGCGTCAGCGACAGCACCCGGCGCAATTCCTTCACCCGTCCAAACACCGCGCGCCCTTTAATCACATCACACTCGCGTGACTGGATGGAATGGGACCCTCCCGAATAACACCGACCCGGCTCGCGCAGATTCAGATCGACCCCAAACGGCCCCACCAGCGTGTCCACCTCTGCCGCCTGATCAAGATACGGCTCCCAATTTTTGATCAACAAATCGTCATCCTGCACACAGAAGAACTCCGTCTTCGACCGCGCCGCCAGCATCCATCGCAACACCAGATCATTGCCGTCCGACTTGAGATACCAACTGGTTCGGCGCACCAGCTCAACTGGCAACTCAAACCCCGGCGGCGCATTGTCCAACACCACCACCTCCGCATCTTCCGGGATGGAATCGAGGATCTTGCCCATGTTCGCCGTCCGACGGTAGTTCGTCAGCACCACTGTCAACTGTCCATTCCCGGGTCGCACCCCCAAATCATCCACCACGCCCCATGGACGATCTTGATTCGCCACCCACTCGCCACGCTCCCATTTCGCCTTGAAGAACGACTCCCACTTCGCCGCTTCCGTTCCCCGATCTTTCTCAGTCAAACCTCTCCGTTCATCCCCATGCTGGATGAACTCCGCCGTGTGCGAAGCCAGTTTCACCAGCCTGCCGCCAACACGTTTAGCCCGCTCAACCAGATCAATGTCTTCATGACCATAACCATGATGGTCTTCGTCATAACCACCCAGCCTATAAAACAACTCCCTCCGGATCACCACCCGGCCAAACCCTCCGCCATAAACCTGTTTGTCATAAACAAACGTGCAAACATCCGCCTTGCCCACTTCAGTCGCTTTCGACAACTCCCTCATGTAACCCTCGTTGAGAAAATGATCGGCATCCAGGTTAATCAAAAACTCCCCTCGACCTTGTTTGTGACAAACGTTCTTCGCATGCGCCATCCGGAACTTATCCGGCATCTCGGTCGCGGCCAATCTCAGCAGTCCCGACTGCATCGCCGATTTGAAATGATCCAGCACATAATCGCCAAGACCATCCGGCGAATGATAATCCAACAATACGATCTCACTATCTCCAAACCTGCGAATCACCTCCAGGTTCACTGGCAGTGTCTCCATCAAATGATCCAGCCGACCCATGCAAGTCACACAAAAGCTGAACTTGGGTTTTGGTCCCCCCACCGCTTCGCCAATCACAGGCGCATCCTTCCACCTGCGTTTGCTCGTTGGAGCGGACGCCGCCACCGACATCGATCCCCTTGCCTCCAATCGCTTCTTCAACGGATAGCCAAACGCCTCCCACTTGATCGCCTGTTCTCCTCCACTCGAAGCCATCGCGCCATCTGGCCTAACGCCCGAATTCCCTACTGCCAAAGCGGCTCGGTGGATCGTCTCCATCTTCACCGACATCACCTGTGGATCAGCCTGGAACAACGGACGGTTGGGGCAGTAAGCCTTGATGATCGCATTCCCGCTCAAGCTCTCTTTCCCAAGAATCCCGCGCAAACGCGCGCTTTGTTTCGTCTCCACATACCCCGCGACGAAAGTCATCAACTGGAGATCACACTCCAATGCCACCGGCTTCCAAGAGGCCAGCATCTTGCGTGCACCGACCCGGCTCACCGCATAGGCCTCAAGCCCGATTCCACCCCGCACCTCACGCCACTTCAGACCCTTTCTCGCATTCACGGAACCTTCCATCAAGGGATCCAGTTTTCGCGATTTCACCCGGTCATGCAGAAACAGCACCTCTGCATCATCCGGCGGCTCAATCACCCCACCCTGTTGCATCACCATTGCCATCGATTCACCGACACACGCATCATCTTCAAAAATGATTCCCCATGATTCGCCACTTTCCAAAAAAGCATGCAGCGCCCGCTGATGACTGAGACAAAGCGCCACCCTCACCGGATCAAGCACCTGGTCCTTCAACAGCAAACCCTCCTTCTGCAAACCCTGCAAAATCTCCGTTTTCCACACCTTGATTGAATCCGGTCCCACTTCCAAAAAATCCAGTCCATCCACCGCCGTAACCCGATGCAGATGATCCTTCCTGAACACTCCTGAAAGAGAACGATAGCATCGCGACCATCGATCCTGACTGCGATTAAGATTAATGATCCAGGCGGGGAGTTGATCGATACGCAGTTGCATAATTTGTTCGGTGCATGATTGGGGCCGATCTTCTGCATAAAAACCATCTCCCCCGAATGGCAAGAGTCGAATCTCTTTATTTTCCGACCTTGTAACAAAATCAATGAAACATGGGTAATGGGAAATGGTCCCTTGATTGCCTCACTTTCAGAACAGACAGCCGCCACCATCACCACCACTGCCGGATCCTGCAAAAAAGTTTCGCGATGCATGCAGCGCACATCCTATTTTCAGCCATGACGGTTGAGCACATGTTTAGCCAATCCTCCGGAAAGGAGTCTACCAAAAATCGCCGCATCCGTTTCAAGTGATCGACACGATTCAGAGTCAAGAGCCATGAAAACCATAGTCACCCTAGTCGACTTCAGCGATGTCGCATTCAAAGTGCTCAAGCACGCCCACGATCTCGCCCTGGCCTTCGACAGCCAAGTCATCCTTCTCCATGTGGTTCCTCAGGAACCCGTAGTGGTCGGTTTCGGAATCGCCCCCACCATCATGTCTGCCCCGAGCGAAGATCTCATCGCTGTCGACACCGAACGCCTGACGGAAATGCAGGAATCACTGGCAAAATTCGGCGTCAAAGCGACTACCCGCCAATTGCAGGGGGCCACCATCGACTCCGTCCTAGATGAGTGTGAGAAACTTGGTGCCGAACTCATCATCGTCGGCTCGCATAAACATGGCCCGCTGTATAATCTATTTGTCGGGAGCATTACTGCGGACATTCTAAAGCGCACACACTGCCCCGTATTGGTGGTGCCTCATGATGTGGATACCCAGTAGCCACTTCTCCCTCTACATGTGATTCTTTTGGGAGCTATTGGATTCCAATACAGGCCCGAAAATCAGTTCAATCAATTTCTGCCAACCGACGCGCCACTCTCGCGCGTTCGGCCAGAACTAGATTGAGTTGATTTTGAACTTTTTCGATGTCAACGTGTTTACTTGACACACGTCCTCTCATTTTCGCCAAGGTTTGCTGAGAACGAAGATCATGAAGCTCATACTCTAATTGATAGATTCGATCTTCAATTACCCTTAACTTATCCTTGGTTGCACTCAATTCAGGATGAGGTGTCTTCGGCTTGGGAGCGGCTGAATTTGTTGCGCTCGGATTACCTCCAGGTTTTGGCTTCGAGGTTCCAGCCTTCACCGTTTGCTCTAGAAGTTTGGCAATTTCAGAGGAATTTCTCGTCAACAAATGTGGGGCTGATGATATCTGAACTTTGCCGTCTGAAATCAAGAAGTTGCCTTCCGATTCTCCGATCTTCTCCACTCGAACCCCCTTGGCAATAGCCTTGATTCCTGTCTCGGTTACGAGAGAAATCCGTTCCTTTGTGAAATAAATTCCATCAGGAAGGCTAGTATCTTCAAGCCTATTTCCCGAGGCGAATGAGGGCACAGATCCAGGGGGCTTGTCCGATGATGTCAGTCCAGGCTTGTCATTGGAATCGGGGATGTCTGTTTCAGGGTCAGCATCGTTGATGGACGCTTTCTCTCCCAAAATCGTTTGATCTAACCACCTTTTTGTTTTGCGAGAATACTCATCGACCTGTTCCTTGTTATCCATGGACCAAACTATTGCGCCTGCAATGAGAAGAATGATGATGATCTTTTTCATGTTTTGAGGTTGAGATGAGATTCGAGGTGAAGATCGCTGATTTACCTCAATGCTTGGAGCTCTTTCAATATTGCCTCTCGAAAACCTTCCTGACGCCGAATTTCCGTCAGCAAAAATGCTTCTTGTGTTCCAAATTGCGAGGATTTCTTGCCCTCTTCTCGAGCAATCGCGTCGCGCTCCCTAACAGCCTTAAGTTCATTCTGGACCGATGTTAGCTTAGTCTCGATCTGACCCAAACTTGCCTCAAGTTCGGTCTTCCTTCGCAATGACTGAGCTTCCTGAATCACCTTTCCTTCGGACATCAAAGCTTCGATCTCAGTGGGATCACGTGTCAACAAGCTATCGTCAACCATTGCTTCACGAGTTCCATCTGTAATTAATTTCCGTCCATTACCCTCACCAATCGCTCTTACCCGGGCGCCCTTTTTAATCATACCCGGCAGGGGTTGAGGCTTGGCAGCAGTGCTCTCACGCAATAAAAATTCATTAGGGGGAAGTGCAAAGGTAGCTTTGTCGATGACTCCCCTGCCTTCCTCGGAAACACCTGCTCCACCTCCTTCTGGCGGACTGAGTCGATTTGCAAAATCTCCAGCTCTGGCCTCGACAAACCTGAGGGCACGGGCCGTGATGTTTTTGGCTGTTTCGGGTTCGCGAATACACCAAACGATGGGTAAGGCTAGCAATACGAGAAATAACAGCTTCTTCACAACGTTCCCATACAAAAGCTTTATCCCTTTTGTCCAGCTAAAGTTCATCAAAAAATCATCGACTCACTCGGAAATCCTGAACGTTCGCTCTCCGACGCCAGAATCAAAAGAAATCGGGATTGTCGAATTCAACTTTTTTTGACGCCAACCACTAATCTTCACTTGTCCACCAGTTGCTCAATGGCATCGGCAATTCGTTCAGCCGCGTTGGCACAGGAGATTTGTTGTGCAGCCTGACTCATCCTCTGGCTCTTTGCCGAATCGTTGAGAATTTCTCCAACAACTGCTGCTAATTTTTCCGGAGACAGTTCAAGTTCCGAAACCAATATGCCCGCCCCCGCTTTGTCAAAGATGGCGGCGTTTTTGGTTTGATGATCGTCTGCTGCGGTTGGGTAAGGCACCAGCAAACTAGGAACACCAAAATAGGCCAATTCAGCCAAAGTCGAAGCGCCTGAACGCGCCACGGCCATGTCGGCCACTCGATAAGCCAGCTCCATCCGATGACAAAACGCAGCGATATGTGAACGCAACTTGATCTCTTTGGTTTGATAAGCATCACAAACTTCCTGATAATCCCCTGGACCCGTGATGTGTAACAATTGCACCCCCAATGCATCGAGCTGATCCAATGAATGGGTCACCGCGTTGTTGACACCCCGAGCTCCCTGGCTCCCACCAATGATCAAGAGCGTTTTCAGGTTCGGATTCAATCCGAAAAATGCATAAGGATCTTCTTTGTTATCGTTCGCCGCCTGCCGGAGAGCACTGCGCACCGGAGTGCCCGTCACTTGAGTCGCCAGATGTTTGGGGAAGTAAGCCGCCGCCTCGCCAAATCCCAGCAGGATTTCGTCACAGTATCGTGAGGTCAACCGGTTCGCCTTGCCTGGAATCGCGTTGGAATCGTGGATCAGAGTCTTCACCTTGCACTGGCGACCGGCAAGGATTGGAGCAAACGATGTGAAGCCTCCCATCCCGAGCACAACGCGAATATTTTCCTTCTTAATCATCGCTTTGCACTGGCGAAGACCTTTCCAGACGCCCATCAAAAACTTTGGCATTTTGGGCGACAGCGGACTCGGCATGGCCAAATACGGAAGCTTCTCAAAACGCAATTCCGGATGCGCACTCGCTGCGAGGGCGTCGATCTTCTTTTCACTAATCAACAAGGTCACCGTATGTCGCCGCGCTCGCAATACCTCACCCACCGCGATGCCGGGATAAAGATGTCCACCCGTGCCGCCACAGGCGATCAAAACATGAAGACGAAATTGATTAGAGCGAGCCATGGCTGTGAGAAGCAGTTGACATACGACGGCGCCTGGTGAGCGGCAAGTCATTCTTCCGACCGGGCATTCCATGTCGATGGATGTTCACCAAAATCCCGATTCCGATCATTGCAAACAACAAACTCGACCCCCCCTTGCTCACAAAAGGCAAAGGCAATCCCTTGTTGGGCAGCAGTGCCGTGGTCACCCCCATGTTCATCAGTGCCTCCAGCGCCATGATGAGCGTGATTCCGAAGGCCAGCAGTTTCCCAAACCGATCCTGCGCCCGCTGCGCAATGTTGAAACCTGCGACCAGGATGGTGACAAACAGCAACACCACGAAAATGGCACCTCCGAAACCCAACTCCTCACCGACCATTGGAAAAATAAAGTCAGTATGGGCCTCGGGCAATCCCATCATCTTCTGACGACCGTTGCCCAATCCAACCCCATCTACACCCCCGCTTCCAAAAGCAATCATCGCCCGCCACTGCTGAAGACCAAGCCCATCCTTAAATTTCTCAAGGTCCATGAAGGCCATGATCCTTTCCACCCGGTTGGGCATCAATTTGACGACCCCATACAATCCCGCCAGCAATGTCGCTCCCACTGGCACCAGATAGATCCAACGGGTGCCCGCCACGAACATCATTCCCCCGCCCAATGCGCCGATCAACACCGCTGAACCAAGATCAACCTCCATGCCTACCAGCAGCAAAGGCACCACCACCACCACCCCCGGAATCAGAAATCCTGGAAGAAACTCCCGAGTCAGGGGAGCGTGCCGCGCAAACCATCCTGCCAGCACAATGACACAGGCGAGCTTCGCCATCTCCGATGGTTGAAACTGCAACATCGGCAAACCCAGCGAGCTAAGCCCGATCCAACGCGATGCACCATTCACCTCAACCCCAACGTAAGGAACAAAACACAACACCAGGGTGATCAAGGTGACCCCGAAAATCCACCAGCGGAATCGAAACAAAAAGCCATAAGGCAGCCAAGCAAAAAAAACGGCGGCAAAAAGCGACACCACCACCCACATTCCCTGTTGCCACAACATGGTGTAGGCTGCCCCACCCTTTTCTTGAACAAAGAAGCTGGTGCTCGCCAGCATGACAATGCCCAGCAAGACCAGCAGACAAACGCTGGAAATGAGAAGGTAGACACTCGCTCGGTTCATGAGGTGATCATGATCACAAGTCCCGGTTCCATCCAAAGAACCAGGAACTTATTTTGCCGGCAACTTCAACACGGTTCCTTTGCGCAATTTCCCAGGATCGGTGAACCCATTGAGCTTCATCAACTCATTCACATTCACATCATGTTTGCGAGCGATCCCGTAAAAGGTTTCCCCGTTCTGAACTTGATGAGAACGACTTGAACTCGCCACAGGTTTTGCCACCGCTGGTTTTGCAGGTGCATCCAGTTTCGGCGCAGCCTTGACCGGAACCGCCGCAGGAACCGGTTTGGCTTTTGCCACTTCCAGCCTTGGTTCGGCAGGTTTGTCCAGAGCTTTCGCAGCAACCGGCGCAGGGGCAGGCTCGACCAACTTCGAAGCTGAATTCTCCTCAGCCTTGGGAGCCATCATCACCGCAGGCGCTGCCGCACTGACGGTTCCGCCTCCCAGGCGCGGCACCAGCAATTTTCTGCCCACATACAAGGCTCCGTTTTCATTCAGGTTGTTCAACGCGGAGATCTGCTCCGTGGTTGCTCCAGTGGCTTCGGCGATGCTCTGCAGATTCTGTCCAGGCGTTACGATGTATTCGACCGTTTCCACGACTGCATTTGCATCCGTCTGACCAGCGGGGATTTCTGAACGCGGTGTTACCGAGGCATCCACCGCTATCGATTCAACCGACGGAATAACAGGCTGATCTTGCGTCGCGACATTGCTCCCCGGCTTTTCCGCAATGATGTTATACAGCACCACGGCGCCAATCAGGAACACGTGCAGCAACAGCAAAAAGGTAAAGATGCGACTGAGATTGCCGCTGCCATCCTGGATGTCGACATTGTCCGGCTCACCTTCAATGGCGGACACACGATGACGCCGCACTGGCCCCGTGCGGGGCGCTGCCGCTGGGGTATCTGGTCGTGGAATTTCGCTTTTCATGGTTTTGTTTTGGGTGGGGTTGGGATTGGAGATTCAGTCAGTCTCATCACTGCGTCGCAAAAAACGTTGCCGCGTTCAACATAGCTGCTGAACATGTCGAACGAGGAGGTGCCTGGCGAAAAAACAATGTCTTGATCAAGCGCCGCCATCTCCGTGGCCACTTGAACCGATTCAGGAACCGAAACCGCCTTGCGACAAGGCACCAAGGAAGAGAACTGATCGAACAGCTTGTCCGCAATTTCACCGATTAACACCAGCCCCGCCACCTTGGCGTGCAGCAAGCCGGCGAGCGGCGAATAATCGAGTCCTTTTTCCTTGCCGCCAATGATCAACACCACTGGCTCATCCTGAGACCGCAGACAAGTCTCCAACGCATGCAAGTTGGTGGCCTTCGAATCATTGATGTAACGTCGGCCATTCACGATGCGCACCAACTCACACCGGTGCCTCGCTGCCGCATATCCATTCAAGGCATCCAGCATCGCCGGCACTTCAAGCCCCATGCTCAAGCCCGCCGCCAGGGCCGACATTTGATTCTCAATGTTATGCCGTTCTTTCAATGGGAAATCATTGACGCTGGCGATGACCTCTCCATTCAGCCAAACGTCCGTTCCCTTTAATTGGAAATCTGAATCCGCACCTTCATCCGTGCTGAAAGTCACCACCTTCGGCACCAAATCGCCCAGCCGTTCGCCCTTGCGCACAATGGCCACATCGTCCGCCGTCATGTTGTCAAAGATATGTCGTTTCGCGACAAAGTAAGTGTCCTCATCCGGATAACGATCCAAGTGATCCGCCGCGAAATTCAGCCACAACGCCACTTGGGGATGGAAATCAACGATCGTCTCCAACTGAAATGAACTTACCTCAAGCGTCAGCACATCATATGGCTCTTCACTGAGCGCAACCTCGCTCAACGCAAGTCCATAATTGCCGCAGGCAATGGTGCGTTTGCCACAGCCTTCAAAGATCCGTTCCAACAACTCGGTCGTCGTGGTCTTGCCATTGGTGCCGGTGATGGCGACCACCGGAATGTGTCGCAACTCCCGCCACGCAAATTCCATCTCACCAATCAAAGGCACACCGCCATCGGTGAAGATCTTCGGCAAAGGCCACCCCGCATCGAGACCGGGGCTGATCACAACCATCGAGAATCGAATCTCTCCACATGCATGGCGCGCTTCGTCCAACCCAATTTTTAAGCTGATCCCTTCGCTCTCGAAACTCTTCACCGCCTTCTGCAAAGACGCCGGATCACCATCATCAAACACCACCACCTCCGCACCGAGACGACGCGCCAGTCGAGCCGCGCCAAGACCGCTTCGGCCGGCGCCAAGAATGGCGTAGTGATGTCCGCTCAGTTTTTTCACATCAACGAATTTTTAAAGAGGCAAGGCCGATGAAGGCCATGATCAACGACAACATCCAAAAACGCACCACCACCTGGCTCTCCGGCCAGCCGCCCAGCTCGAAGTGATGGTGAATCGGCGACATCCGGAAAATGCGCTTGCCGGTTAGTTTAAAACTGATCACCTGCATGATCACTGATCCAGCCTCCATCACAAACACCCCGCCAACCACGACAAGCAAGAGCTCCTGTTTGCTGCCAATTGCCAGCGTCGCAATCGCCCCGCCAATGGCCAGCGAACCGGTATCTCCCATGAACATTTTTGCAGGCTGACAGTTGAACCACAAAAATCCAAAACACGCTCCCACCAACCCCATCGCCACAATCGTCAGCTCGTCCGCATAAGGAAAATACGGAATGATCAAAAACTTCGCATATTGAATGTTGCTGCCAAGATAACACAACATTGCATAAGCCAGCCCCGTGCTGATGGAACACCCGGTCGCCAGTCCATCTAGTCCGTCGGTTAAATTTACTGCATTTGACGCCCCAACGATGATCAGCGCAAAAAACGCAACCGCAAACAGGCCCATGTCGGCAATCACCGGATCCTTAAACGCCGGAAGGAAAAGGCTCCGGTAGGAAACCGGCGTGCGCGTGTCCTGGGTCACCATTCCCTTCGTCGTCGTGGTCGTCGTCGCCCCAAGAACAGCCTCAGCTCCTTGGGTCGTCTTCACAACAGTATCCACCTGTTCGGTTTTCCCCGTGACCATGGCGCCGTCGGGAATCGCATAGGCAAACAAGCTACCCGCAATGATCGCCACCACAAACTGCCATCCCAGCTTCATCCGCGCACTCACACCCTTCGAATTCTTCTTCGCCACCTTCTCGTAATCATCAAGAAATCCCAGCAACCCCAGTAGAATGGTGGTGCCCAGAACAATCCACACCGCCACATTCGCCCAGTCCACCCAAAGCAACACCGACAAACAAAAGGTCACCAGGATCAACACGCCGCCCATCGTCGGCGTCCCCGCCTTCTTGCCATGCAGATCAAACAGCTTCTGCACCTCTTCCTTGGATCGAACCGGCTGTCCCACTTTCAGGGAAATCAGCTTGCGGATCACCCAGTCGCCGAACAACAGGGAGAGCAAAAACGCCGTCAGAAACGCCCCGCCAGCACGCAGCGTGTGATAGTGCAGCACGTGAAGCGGACGGAACAGAAAACTGTCGCCGTCCATTAAAAGTCGTAGTTCGCTCAACCAGTAAATCATGATGTTTCAAAAATGCTTAGAACCTGCTCCATGCCAGCAGCACGACTCCCTTTCAACAAAACAACGTCGTCACTTTTCAACCAACCCCGCAAATAGGCAGCACACTCCCCGTGCGACGCAAAATGCTCCCGCGCCAAATCTCCCCGCACTTTCCCTGCCGCCAGGCCCATCGACTCCGCTTCATCCCCACCCACCGTGCAAAGCAAATCAATCCCCGATCCGGCCGCAAACTCCCCGATCTCGATGTGCGCACTTTCCGCATGCACCCCCAGTTCACCCATCCGTCCCAATACCGCCACCCGACGCCCAGACGAAGAAAACTCCGCCAGCGTCTTCAGACCCGCGCGCATGGAATCCGGATTCGCATTGTAGGAATCATCCAGAAAAGTAATCCCCTCCACCACCTTCACCTGCAATCGACCCTTGCTCAGCTTGACGCTTCCCAGCGCTTCTGCAATCTGCGTTGGACTCACCCCCTGATGCCACGCGCAAGCCGCCGCCAGCGCTGCATTGCCCACCATGTGCGCCCCCACCACCGGCAGCGCCACCTCCACTGTTTCCTGACCTGCAAAATCCAACAAGAATCGCGCACCCTTGGCATCCGTCCCCAATAATGTCGCCTTCACATCCCCGGTCCCCACTCCAGCCGTCAATACCTGCGCCTTGCTCCTCGCTCGCAACGAAGGCGTCATGTCATCGTTCGCATTCAAGATCACCATGCCGCCTGGGGAAATCGCCTCGACCAGCATCCCCTTTTCCTTCGCGATCCCCTCACGTGAGCCCATGTATTCAATGTGCGCAATGCCAATGTTGGTGATCACCGCGACATCAGGAGCCGCGATGTTTGCCAGCACTTCAATCTCCCCGAAATGGTTCATCCCCATCTCCACCACCACCGCTTCCGTGCCCGGCTCCATCGCCAGCAAAGTCAACGGCACGCCAATGTGATTGTTCAAATTGCCCAAGGTCGCCGCTGTCCGATACTTGCAACCAAGCAACGTGGACAACAGGTCCTTGGTGCTCGTCTTGCCATTGCTGCCCGTTACTCCGATCACCAACGGATCCAACAAGCGCCGGTAAGCCTTGGCAAGCGACTGCAATCCCACCAAAGTATCCGCCACCTTGATCAGCCCGCCCTTCCAATCTCCTTCGCCAAGGTCATCAGGCACCCGACTCACCAGCATCGCCGCCACTCCTGAAGCTGCCACTTGCGACAAAAAATCATGCGCATCAAAACGTTCACCCGCCAACGCCACAAACAAATCTCCCGGACCCGTCTTGCGTGAGTCCGTCGACACCTTCCGACACAACGACGAACCCTCCCCCTGCAGAAGTCCCCCGCCGCAAAAATCTGCCACCTGCTGTAAACTCAATTCCATCATCGCAGTCCGTCTCTCTGGTCACGAAGCTCCCGGGCCTCCAAACGTTTTTCGCCCTTGATCCTGATCTCGCGCTCCACCAAGCGCTTGGCGATCTTGCGGTCATCAAACGGATGTTTCACGCCCATGATGTCCTGATAAGGCTCATGTCCCTTGCCGGCAATCACCACAATGTCCCCGGCCTTCGCCCCCTTGATCGCAGTATGAATCGCCTCTTCGCGATCCTCAATCAACACATGGCTCGTCTTGGCAAAACCCTTCTGCGCATCCTGCATGATCAACTGCGGATCCTCCATGCGTGGATTGTCGCTCGTCAGAATGCAGACATCACTATACTCCTCCGCCGCCCGCGCCATCAATGGCCGCTTGATCCGATCCCGATTGCCACCGCAACCAAACACCGTGATCAACCGCTGCGGTTTCAGTCCTCTCGCCGATGCCAATGCATTCAACACGCCATCCGGTGTATGCGCATAATCCACAAAAACGTGGAATCCATGATTGTCCGGAGTCACCCGTTCCATCCGACCCGGCACCTGCGGAGCCTGTTGCATCGCCTTCACCGAGTCGCGGAAGTTACAACCCAAAGCATGCGCGGTCGCCAGCGCTGCCAGTGAGTTGTAAACATTGAACTGCCCGATCAAAGGAATCCGAGCCAGGAGCGATCTGCCTTTGAACTCCAATTCAAAAGTCGTGCCGGTCAGTTCATAGCGCGGGTTAACTGCCCGATAGGTTGAGTTAGCTCCCAAACCATAAGTCACCAGCCCTTCATGATTCTTGAACTTGTCCACCAGCCGGCGTCCCCAGACGTCATCCGAATTCACAATCAACTTGCCCTTCGGATTCGCTGCGGCCATGTCGAAAAGCTTCATCTTGGCAATGAAATAATCCTCCATCGTCCCATGAAAATCGAGGTGATCCTGGGTGAGATTGGTGAACACCGCCGCATCGACTTTGACCCCCGACATCCGGTGCAATTCCAACGCATGCGACGACGCCTCCATCGCCACCGCGCGACACCCATTGTCGACCATCTGCTTCAGCAAACCCTGCAATTCAGGCGCTTCCGGCGTGGTGTGCGTTGGCGTCTTCAACTCCCCACCCACATCATAAACCACCGTGCCGAGCAAACCGCAGCGGAGATGGGCATGATTCAACAAATGATGCAGCAGGAAAGCCGTTGTCGTCTTGCCATTGGTGCCGGTAATTGCCCCCACCAACAATTGTTTGGCCGGATCGCCACTTACCACCCGAGCCAGTTCCCCCATCGCAAAACGCGAGTCCCGCACATGCACCCATGGAGTGGAACCTTCTGCTGGAGGTGCCGTCTCTGCCACAATCGCCGAAGCACCCGCCTTCAAAGCCTTTTCAATAAAATCATGCCCGTCCACCTTCTCACCACGCAACGCCACGAATACCGCGCCAGGACCAGCCTTGCGGGAATCATAAATCACCGAGGTAATCTCGGTATCCAGTATGCCACTGGCCACCGGTCTATCGAGCACCGCTATCAAATCACGTAACTTCATGGTGTATCTGTATCTCCTTTTACCAAACTGCGCCCTGAAAGCGGACCCCGATGGGCCACCGCCATGGCATGCAAACTTTGCTGCATCAACTGCGAAAAAATCGGTGCGGCAAGCCTGCCCCCGGCAAGGTCTTCAGCATCCCCCTTGGGATCGTCCACGACAATGATTGCACAAAGCTGTGGATTGTCCGCTGGCGCAAAACCGGCAAACGAAACGCAATAGTGTCCCGGTTCATATCCTGGACGTCCGTCATCCCGACGACGCTGCGAAGTCCCCGTCTTCCCTGCCACGGCAAAACCTTCCACGGCTGCACGTTTGCCGGTGCCCTTTTTCGAATTCACCACCTCTTCCATCGCCCGACGCATCACCGCTGCCGCCTTTTCCGAACATACCCTATTCACCACTTCCGGTTGTAGTTGCTGAACGACTTTGCCGTCTTCATCCCTCACCTCACGCACCATCTGCGGTTTCATCAACGTTCCACCGTTTGCAATCGCACCTACCGCCATCACCATCTGCAACGGCGTCACCGTCACCGCATGACCAATCGCCATGCGCGAGAAGGTCAGTGAATCCCAATTTCGCCGACTCTGCACCAACCCACTCACCTCCCCCGTCAAACCAATGCCCGTCTTCTTCCCAAAGCCGAACCGCTGCGTGTAATCCAAAAAGCTTTCCTCGCCCAACTTGCGCGCCATCAAGTAAGCCGCGCGATTGCTCGATTGAGCGAACGCCTCTGCCGTCGTCACCTCGCCATGCACATGATCCCGCAACTTCGCCGCCTTCAATGCCGGTGAATTCGGATCAATGTTCAAGCTCTCTTCCATGTAAGTCAGCTTGCGATCAAACGCGCCAGTAAAGCCAACGATTTTGAACACCGATCCCGGCTCATACTCCGCGCCCACCGCAAGGTTCAGCATCGTGCCCTCCATCGTGTCACGCTGAAAGTGCGGACGATTCGCCATCGCCAAAATCGCGCCGGTATGGGGATCTGCAATCACCGCCACAATGCGTTTTGGAGAATGCCGCAACACCGCCTCCTCCAACACTTCCTCCACGATGTCTTGAAGATGCATGTCAATGGTCAGCCACACTTCATGACCATGCTTCGGAAGCTTGGTCTCGCCACGAAATGCCGTGATTTCACGACCGCGGCGATCACGCTCAATCCATTGAAACCCATCTTCTCCCTTGAGTGTTTTGTGCATCACCGCCTCCACCCCTTCACGCCCCACCTGCGCATCGATCCCGCTCACCGCCGAGCCCGATTGCTGGGTCGCGCTGTTATAATTCACATATCCAAGCACATGCGTCAGCCGCTCCGCACAAGGATAAAAACGCTTCACCGTTGGCCGCAACGAAACTGCCACCATGCCATTCTCCTCCAACAACGATTGCCATTTTTTGGCATCCTCCTCCGTCAATCCCTTCAACAAAGCGAACTCCGTCGCCTTTTCGCCAGAAAGCAATTTTTCCATTTCCACCATGCGTGACCCAAGATTGCCCTCATGCCCATACATCCCGCTCGCCAGCACGACTGCGACATGACGCCGATACTCTTCCAAGATTTGTTCACGGGTCATGCTCTTGCTCACCTCCCGCACCGACCTCTTCTGCAACCTTGCCAGTCGCGCCCGCACATCGTTAAAGTCACGCATCATCAACGTGCTTACCCACAAATCATGCACCAGCTTGTCATGCGCCAGCAACTCGCCTCCACTGTCACGAATCGCCCCACGCATCGAAGGCAACACCCGCTTCAGCTTCAACATGCCCTCCGACCTCGCCGCCCATTTTTCGTGTTCCACCACCTGCACCTGATGCAGCCGCCAGCCAATCGTTACAAACCCGGCCAGCAACAACACCAGCAAAACGATCATGCGTTTGCGCATGTCGCCACATTTTTCGGTGCTGGTGTCTTCAGGTGGCTTCATACGCGTTGGTCAAGGTGAAGCCCCATCATGGGTTTCTACACGCACAATATTTTCCGGCAAAATCGACTTCAACATCGTGCGGTTTTGGATCAACCGATCCGTCAAATTTTTGCGTGTCAGTGACTCCTCAATTTTCATGTCCAGACTACGCATTTTTTCCTCCAGCGACCTCATCTCCTGTTCCACAGCCGTCTGCTGACGTCCAATTGCATGGGTTTTGTTCCGCACCAAAATGTGCGTCAACCCCACTCCACCGATCATCACCACCAGCAGCAAAATCAAAATTCCTAACGCCGAACGCGGATGTCTCGCCGGTGCCGGTGCCGGAGATTTGTAGGCGCGAATTTCAGAATACTTCATGAGCCGATCCTTTCCGCCACACGAAGCCGCGCACTGCGCGACCTCGCATTGATCTTCACCTCATCCTCCGCCGCCTCCAATGGCTTGCGGGTCAACACTTTCAAACAATACTCGGGATTCCGACGCGGCTCCGGCCATTCAGGTCGATCCAGCCATTCCATCGCATAACGGAGAAACGCCCTCTTCACGATCCGGTCCTCAAGGGAATGAAACGAGATCACCGCCAGTTTCCCGCCCGGTTTCAGCCAATCCGGAGCCTCAGCCAGAAACTGCTCCAACGCCCCCAGCTCATCGTTCACTGCAATGCGCAGCGCCTGAAAAGACAGGGTCGCCGGATGCGTCTTGCCATGTCTTGGCAAGACCGAAGACAAAAACGATGCCAAATCACCCGTCGTCTCAAAAGGCTTCTCATCACGACGTTTCACCAACGCACGCGCCACACGCCGCGAATCACGCATCTCCCCATACTCCCACAAAATCCGCGCCAACTCCACCTCAGCCTCTTCATTGACCCAGTCCGCCGCACTCCGACCTTCCAATGGGTTCATGCGCATGTCTAACGGCCCATCCTGCATGAACGAAAACCCACGGGCCGCTTCATCCAATTGATGCGACGACACCCCCAAATCCACCAACATGCCATCCACCTTGTCAACGCCCGCCTCCGTCAGCACTCGGGCAAAATCGCGAAAATTCGCCTGCACCGCAGTAAAAGCCTCGCCAAATCCACTCAACCGCTGCCGCGCAAAAGCCAGCGCCTCCGCATCCTGATCCAGCGCAATCACCCGTGCGCCACTTTTGAGCATAAGCTCCGAATGCCCGCCGCCGCCCAGTGTCCCGTCCAAAAACACCATGCCTTTCGTCGGCGAAAGCTTCTCAATCACCTCACGCGGCAATACCGGCACATGATAATCCCTGCCCGCTTCAGTCAGCGGATCAGAACCTGAATCCACCGACGCAAAACGCTCCCGTGACCGCAACCCATCCCGAGTCATCCGCGCAACCTCCTCCCACGCGCCACCCAATACTGGGAGCAGCCCGGCAAAAGCCATGGGAGTTGTGGCAATGGACGACATAAAAAAGAACAAAACCGCGTCGGCAACCCACGCGCTCGATTAACAAGTCTTAACTATCAGGAGTTTCCACATTTGGCAATCGCGGAAAATACCAATTTTGTCAAAGGTGAGCCGGGCGACGAACGTCTTTGGAGGGCCAAGCTAGCGCACTTTCGGAAGTTCGGCTCCAAAAAGTCCCGCGACCAGCGTATTCTTTCATCGCCATGCGCCGCCTTCTCCTCGCCATCGTCCCCATCTTGCTGACTCCCAGCGTTCTCCTCTTCGGCGAACCCTCCTCCCCCCGCTGGCATTTCATCACCAACGAACACCTCAGAGTCGGCGTCGATCTCAACGCCGGTGCCTGCATCGGATGGATCTCGACCACCGCCGAACCCGACAAAAACCTTTTGAACACCTACGACCGCGGCCGCTACCTCCAGCAAAGCTACTACGGCGATCCCGACGGCTCCGACTGGAATGGCAAACCCTGGCGCTACAATCCCGTGCAAGGCGGCGACTGGCGCAACCAGCCCTCCGAAATTCTCAAATTCGAACCCCTCTCCCCCAACTCGCTTCAAGTCAAAACCCAGCCGCGACATTGGGCCACCGGGAAAAAACTCGAAGACGTCGTCCTCAGCCAGACAGTCACCCTGAAGGACGATCTCCTCCACGTGCAATTCGAAATCGACACCACCTCGGCAATCACCCACAAACCTTATCATCAGGAACTTCCCGCATTGTTCGTCCAACCCGAATACGACACCCTCCTTCACGCCGAAAAAACCGACGCGCCTCTCACCCGCACCCAACCGGGTCAGGCCAACACCTACATCGCCCTCCCCGAACGCTGGGTCGCTTGGACCAATCCCCATGGCCATGCCATCGCCATCCTTTCGCCAAAAAGCGATCAAGCCACCTGTTACCGCGCCCCGATCGTTCCCGGCACCCAAGCCGGATGCTCCTACGTTGCCCCCATCGCAACGCTTCCCATCACCCCGAACTTCACCTTCCAATACGAGATCTGGCTGGGAGTCGGCAAAGTGGATTCCCTGCGCGCAAAATTCCGGCTCCTCATGCAAAAGACACCGGCTCAACGGTGACTTCCCGCAAGCACATCCTGCTCCTTCAATTCCGGCTCATACGGCTCCAACGCCATGGGTTCATCATGATCCAGAAACTGCGCACACAGCCCCATCATCGCCTCCCGCGTAGTCACCCTGCGCATCGCATGCAAAAACGATCCCGTCGGCTCAATGCCCAACCCGATGAAGTTCAGATACTTCTTCATCTTTTGCACCCGATACAACTCCGCCACCGCGTCTGAAGTCACCGCTTCATACAACGCTTCGACATACCGCAACACCTCCCGGCCACTCGGCAAATACACCGACTCGCCGCCCAGATGTTCGCGAATCTGCCTAAACATCCACGGATTGCGAATCGCCCCCCGACCAATCATCAACCCCGCCGCGCCCGTCAAATCCAACACCTCCGACGCCTTCTGCGCAGAATAAACATTGCCATTCGCAATCACCGGACACGACATCACCTCCACCGCGCGCGCAATAAAATCGTAATGCACCTCACTGCGATACATCTCCTTCACCGTCCGACCATGCACCGTCAGTAAATCAATCTCATGTCGATTCAAGATCGGCAACAAATCTTCAAACACCGCCGGATCATCAAACCCGATTCGAGTCTTCACCGTCAGTTTCACCGTCACCGCCTCACGCAAAGCCCCCAGGATTCGATCCACCAACGCCAGATCACGCAACAACCCTCCCCCTGCACATTTTTTGTAAACAATCGGCGCCGGACACCCCAAGTTCAAATCGATCGCCACCGCCGACGATTGCTGCAATTCCTTCGCCGTCCGCACCAGTGAAGGCACGTCATTGCCAATCATCTGCGCCACCACCGGCCGACCCGTTGGATTCTCCACCACCGACCTCAAAATGTCTTTCTCCAATCGCGAATCGGCATGCACCCGAAAATACTCCGTCACATAAAAATCCGCCCCGCCATACCCCTGGATCAACTTCCAGAACGGCCAGTCCGTCACATCCTGCATCGGCGCAAGCGCCAGCATCGGAGCTTCCGCACCGAGCATCGAATCAAAAACCTCGCGATCATTCACCAGCCTTCACCAAAGCAAAGCTCGTCACCTCCCGCAACCCGCGCCCCACAAAAAAAGACGTTCCCCGGAATCAACCCCGGGGAACGCCTATCAAAACCACAGGAAAGCCTGTGGACGATTCAGTGCCGATCCAACATCTGGCACCTCTGCTGCCTGCATCGGCAAAGACGCTTCTGCATACGGCCCAACAGTTCATCCTGTGCGCCTTCATCAAAAACAAGGTCATACCCAAAAACCCTGCCAATCAACTGTTTCATGCGACCTTTAGCCTCATTCAAAGTGCCTTTAAGTTCCAACCAGCTCATGCTTTAAAATCGAAAGCTGCAAATTACGTGGATGTATTTTAATCGCAGAAAATCCGGCCTTGCCAGTTGCCATCCCCAACCCAACTTCCATCCTTACGCGTAATTAATCCATCAAGGTCCCCACGGAGCCAGTCCCCCGCAAACCGCCCATGCCACCCAACTCCAAAGAACTCCGCCACCCCATCAAGGTCGTCTGCCATCGCACCGGCCTCACCTCGCATGCGATCCGGGTATGGGAACGCCGCTACGGACTCATTTGCTGCCAGCGCACCGACTCCAACCGCCGCCTCTACTCCGACGACGAAATCGAACGTCTGCGCCTCCTCAAAACCCTCACCGACTGCGGCCATCGCATCAGCCAGATCTCCAAACTCGATCACGAAGAGCTCTACGCCCTCCACAAAAAAGACCTTCCGCAAAGCGCCCCCGAAGACCCACATTCCCGAATCCACAGCACGCCCGCCCAGTGCCTTGCCCGCTGCCTCGAGGCCGTCGTCGAACTCGAAGCCGCCGCCATGACCGAGCTTCTGGAGCAATCGCTCATCCGCTACGGTGCCCGCACCACTCTCATCCAGATCGTCGCCCCTCTCGTTCACGAAGTCGGCGAAGCCTGGCGCAAAGGCGAACTCCGCGTCGTCCACGAACACCTCGCCACCAATGTCGTGCGCGACTTCCTCGCCCTCAGTGTGCGCTGTTACCCCAACAACCGCAACTCCCCCGAAATCGTCATTGCCACCCCCACCGGCCAGATCCACGAAGTGGGCGCCCTTCTCGCCGCCGCCGCCGCCCGCGACCTTGGCTGGCGCGCCACCTACCTCGGCCCTTCACTCCCCGCCGAAGAAATCGCCGCCGCTGCCGCCACGCGCAAGGCACGCGCCGTCGCCCTCAGCACCGTCTATCCCGGCGACGATCCGCAGATCCCCATCGAAATCACCCGACTGCGCCAGCTCCTCCCCGCCGAAACCACCATGCTCATCGGCGGTCGCGCCGCCTTCGGTTACCACGGAGCCCTGCGCATCCCGGACGTCCATCTCGTCACAGGACTTCACGATCTCGAAAAAATCCTCGAGCGCATTCCCTCCACCGCCCCCGCTCAACCCGCTCCTGACCAGTCCACCTTCGCATGACCAAGTCAAACACCAGCATCCTCTTCGTCTGCATGGGCAACATCTGCCGATCCCCCGCCGCTGAGGGTGTCATGCTCCATCAACTCGAAAAAGCCAGCCTCAGCGATCAAGTCCGCATCGACTCCGCCGGCACCTTCGGCTTCCACGCTGGCAATCTGCCCGACAAACGCATGCGGGCCGCCGCCAGCCATCGCGGCATCACCCTCGAAAGCCGCGCCCGCGAAATTCAGCCCGCCGACTTGGAAAGCTTTGACCTCATCCTCGTCATGGACCGCGACAACCTCGCCAACGTCCGCGCCCTCGACCCTACCCAAATCCATCAGGAAAAAATCCGTCTATTCTGCGACTACTGCACCGAGCACGATCAAAAAGAAGTTCCCGATCCCTACTACGGCGGACCCGATGGCTTCGAACTCGTCCTCGATCTCCTGGAAGACGGTTGCACCGAGCTCACCCGCCGACTCCAGGCCCATCAGCCCTTGCGTTGATTTCTCATGGCCACAGCGCTGCTCCAGCATCTATGCCAGAGAATCAGTGACGAAACGTCCCAGCCTTTCGAATCGTTCACCACCCAACCCGCCAGCGGCGGCTGCATCCACCAATCCTACATTCTCCGAGGACGGCAGCACCAATATTTCGTCAAAACCAATCGCGCTTCGCTGATCAATCTCTTCGCCACCGAAGCCGAATCACTCAAAGCCCTCGCTGCCACCCAGACCCTTCGAGTCCCCAACCCCCTCTGCTTTGGAGTCAAAGACTCTCACAGCTACCTTGTCCTCGAACATCTCGATCTAATTCCAAGTCGCGACCCCGCCGATGCCGCAGCGATGGGCACCCAACTCGCCGCCCTGCACCGGCAACTTGCACCCGACAACCACCACGGCTGGCGCGCCAGCAACTTCATCGGTGCCACCCTTCAGCCCAATCAACCCAACACCAACTGGATCGACTTCTGGCGCGAACAACGCCTGAACTGGCAATTCCAACTCGCGCAAGACCAAGGCGTCCGCTTCAAAAATCGAGATCGCCTTCTCGATAACCTCCCCCACCTCTTCCGCGACTATCGCCCCGTTCCCTCGCTGCTTCACGGAGACCTTTGGAGTGGCAACGCCAGCTTCACCGCTGATGGAACCCCGGTCATCTTTGATCCGGCCAGCTACTACGGCGATCGCGAGACCGACCTCGCCTTCACCGAACTTTTCGGAAGCTTCCCACCCGCCTTCTACATCGCCTACGACAACGCCTGGCCACGTCACTCCGGTTGGCAAACTCGCCGAGAACTTTACAATCTTTATCACATTCTCAACCACTACCACCTCTTCGGCGGACACTACGCCCCGCAAGCCCAGCAAATGATCGATCAGCTTGTGCAAAAACTCTGAGTCACTGGATTGCCGCATCTGACCAACACCAATGGTAACCTCAGATCATCCAATCCCATGAAACTCAGCCATCTTCTCCTCACCTTGCTCGTCACTCTTGCCCTCACCGCGTGCGGAAAAGACGCCTCAAACACATCATCGACATCAACGTCGAAGAACCACCTCAGCATGAACATCAACGGCACCCCGTGGATTGCTGACCACAAGATTTGGGGCGCTTTCCATCCTGCCGGATACAACCAAGCCATCGTCATCTCGGGAAGCAAAGGCCCTGAGGATAAACAAGAACAAGCGTTTAATCTTAACCTCTACTACACGCCCGGTCCGGGAACTTATCGGATCGCCAAAGGCAACTCAGACAACAGCGTCATCCAGTTGGTCAACCTCAGCCCTGATAATTTTCTCTACGGAAGCGTGATGGGATTCGACGTAAAAGTCACCATCACCAAAGCCTCGGCCAATCCCACCGTCATCGAAGCCACCTTCGAAGGTGAAATGAGTGGCAACGCCAGCGACACCATCAAAATCACCGACGGCAAGTTCACCTATCGCGAATAGTGTGATTTAACGCCTGCACCTGCCCCCAGCGAAAATGCTCGGCAATGGCCTGCGTCACAAAAGCTTTCCCTTCCCTCACCGCTTCTTCCAACGACTTGCCATGCCCCAGTCCAGCCGCAATCGCCGCTGAATAAGTGCAGCCGGTGCCATGCGTATTCACCCCCTCAATCCGCTCTCCTTCAAACCAAATCAGTCGCCCCTGCTTTTTCTCCAACAGCAAATCCGGGACCTGACTCCCCTGCAAGTGCCCGCCCTTCATCAGCACCGCACAGCCATATCGCTCCACCAAAACCTCCGCCCCCAGCACCATCTCATCGCGCGATTCGATGCGCCTACCCACCAGCGCTGCCGCTTCATCCAAATTGGGTGTCAGCACGGTCGCCAATGGAAACAATTTGCCCGTCATCTCATCAACTGCATCCGCCTCCAGTAGACTCGCGCCACTGGTTGCCACCATCACCGGATCCACCACCAGCGGAATCCCCCGGCCCAGCGTCGACCACACCTTCACCACTGCCGCAATCTGCGAACGACCGCCAAGCATCCCGGTCTTCGCCGCCGCCAATGGAAAACCCTCCATCAACACCCGCACTTGGTCCTCGACCATCGCTGCATCCAACAACTGCACCCGCTCCACCAAAGTTGAGGTCTCCGCCACCACACTCGTCAACGCGGTCAACCCAAAGCAACCCAGCGTCGTGAACGTCTTCAAGTCCGCCTGTATCCCCGCCCCGGCCGAGCAATCCGAACCCGCCATCGTCAATACCACCGGCGGAGAAAGTCGATTCATTGTCATAAAGAGAAAGTAGAAGGCTCGTCCCGAGCCTTTCAAAAATCAACCCAAGGCTCGGGCCGAGCCTTCTACTTTCTCATTTCAAGCAACCACCGCTTCTTTCGAGGTATTCGTCACATTGCCCACTTCAAATTCGTGACACCAACCTTTGATCTGCAAGTCGTTAAAAATCTTGCCGATCACGCGCCGCAACAAACCTTTCAAATTCGCATTGTCCACGGTCTGCAACGAACGCACCGCCTGCTCCTTGTAACTCTCCAACAGCATCATCGCCTTCTCATGCGCGGAACTCGACTGCGCCCATTCACGAATGAGCGCCTTGTCCGGAATCTGCGGCAGCTCACCCGCCCACAGCTTCTCCATCGTCTCTTTCACTTCGCCCGTGCCACGCTCACGCAACAATGACAGCACCACACTCGGCCGGATGGTTGCCTGATTGTTCGCATCCGCATCATCGCCCAAATCATCCAAATCATCCCGGATCTGATACGCAATGCCCAGCGCTTCACTGTATTCGTGCAGCGCCTCTTCGGTCTCGTCCAACTGACCACTCATTGCCGCCCCGATCTTCAACGCCACCTCGAATGCCGGTGCCGTTTTGCTCCTAAAAATCTCCAACACCTGCTTCGTGTCCAACGCCACCGGATGCTCATTCCACAACAACTCCGCGCCCTGACCACGGCACAACTCGCGCTGCCCCTCTGCCGCAATCTTCATCATCGCAATGCGGTAATCCGGACGAATCTTCGAATCGGTCAGCAACCGATACCCTTCCCCGATCAACAAATCGCCCACATTCAGCGCCACCGGCATGCTGTACTCCTCATGCAACGTCGCCTCACCGTAACGTTCGCGATCATTGTCCTCGATGTCATCGTGCACCAGCGACGCCTTGTGGAAACACTCCACCGCAATCGCCGCACGTTTCACATCATCGCTGATCTCCCCTTCTGGATCGCTGCGCAAAGCCTGATAAGCCGCAATCGTCAAAAACGGCCTCCAGCGATTCCCCGCCCGCGCCAGCCAGTCACGTCCAATCCCTTCCGACTTGTCCGTGGTCGGCCCCATCAACCGCTCAAGACTCTCCCGTGTGAACCACCCCTTCACCTCCTCCTGCAAAGCATTCAGATTCAACCGACGCGTCTTGTCTTCACTGGTCAAATGGATATAATCCCACACCCAGTCGATATCCACCGTGGTATCAATGCAGTCGTCCTGCAAAAGCGGCACCGCCACCGCCGGAATCGCCGCCGCTTCCACATAAGGAAACGTGCGCTCCAACACCGGCAGACACGAAATCCCCACAATCGCCTCAATCTTACCAGTCTGAATCAAACTCATCACCAGAGCCGAACCCTCTGCCACCAGCACCGCATACCCCAACCGTTCCGCCTCATTCTGAAAATCCTGAATGGTGCAAAGACCACACTGCTTGCAAAGCAATCCAAACTCATCAAATGGTGCCGGGCACTTGCTCTCCACCCGCAGACACTTCGGCATCAACAACAGCCGCTTCTCAAACGGCACCGTCGCCAGCGATTCGCGCCACAGCTCATTGTTGAGCAGCACCCCGACGTAGTCCGTGTATTGCGGCAAAAACTGGTTGTCCGCCATGATCTTCTCCGCATGCACCCGCAGTTCATCCGCCGGCATCGGCGGCACCAACGGAGTTGCCTCCAAATAATCGCGAATCACCGACAGAACGTGATCACGCTCAATCTTGCTCTGCGGAATGTTCTTCTTCGGTTGCCTGAACCGACGCACCGTGATGGGCACCTGTGGAGGAAGCTGGACGGAGCGGACGGCGATAGTAGACATAAGCAGACAGGCGGGATCAGATCAGAAAATTACCTTAAGAGAACGCATGCACACGCACCGCCCTTCCAGTTATTTATTTATGCACGACAGCTGCATAAAGTTGCAACGAAAAAGGCCCGCGATTTGCCCAAACTTGCGTTTTCTCATTCATCCCCGTTGCCCAACACCACATCCACGGTAAAAAAGAGCCATGACACCGTTCCTACCATCTCCATCCCTGGCTTTTATTGAAGGGCTCGAAAAAGCCGCCGCCACGCTTTCCGGCTGGGTATGGAGCCTCCCCCTCATCATCCTGCTGTTCGGCACCCATCTTTTCCTCACCATCCGACTCGGTTTCATCCAGCGCTACATCCCCCGCGGAATCAAACTCTCCCTCAAAAAAGACAAAGACTGCGAAGGCGACGTCTCCCAGTTCGGCGCCCTCACCACCGCCATGGCCGCCACCATCGGCACCGGCAACATCGTCGGCGTCGCCACCGCCGTCGCCGCAGGCGGACCCGGCGCCGTTTTGTGGATGTGGCTTACCGGCGTTTTCGGCATCGCCACCAAATACGCCGAAGCCGTCCTCGCAGTAAAATACCGCGTGAAAATGCCCGACGGCACCTTCGCCGGTGGACCCATGTATGTCCTCGAACGCGGTCTTGGCATGAAATGGCTCGGCATCATCTTCGCCATCTTCACCATGATCGCCGGCTTCGGCATTGGCTGCATGACCCAAGCCAACAGCATCGTTGAAAACGTCCAGAGCTTCTTCCCCGCCGATCAATCCCGCACCGTCGCCTGGTCCCTCGGCATCGCCATGGCCATCCTCGTCGCCATCGTCATTATTGGCGGCGTCAAAAGCATCGCCCGTGTCTGCACCCTCCTCGTCCCCATCATGGCCATCGGCTACCTCTTCGGTTGCATCGCCATCCTGCTCATGAACTTCTCCGTCCTCGGCGACACCATCTCCCTCATATTCAGTTCCGCCTTCACCGGCCAGGCTGCCGTCGGCGGATTTCTCGGCGCCGGCATGAAAGAAGCCATGCGCATGGGCATCGCCCGCGGCCTCTTTTCCAACGAGTCCGGCATGGGCAGCGCCCCCATCGTCGCCGCCGCCGCCCAGACTAAAAACCCTGTCCGCCAGGCCCTCGTCAGTTCAACTGCCACTTTCTGGGACACCGTGGTCATCTGCGCCGTCACCGGACTTGTCATCGTCAGCAGCGGCCACTGGCAGGACGGCATCAAAGGCACCGCGCTCGCCCGCGTCGCCTTCGCCGAGCTCCACCCTTTCGCTCCATATATCCTCATCTTCGGACTCCTCACCTTCGTCTTCTCCACCATCCTCGGCTGGAGCTACTATGGCGAACGCGCCACCGAATACTTGTTCGGACAACGAGCCATCAAACCCTACCGCTTCCTCTGGGTGTTCGCCGTTTTCTACGGTTCGATCGCCACCCCCAAATTCGTCTGGGATTTCTCCGATGCCGCCAACGGACTCATGGCCATTCCCAACCTCATTTCGCTCCTTGCCCTCAGCGGCATCATCGTCGCCGAAACCCGCGCCCACCGTCACGAATTGACCGGAACAGATTAAGCATTTGATCGCACCAGAATATGCAGTTTCCGCTATGATCCTTGTTGCTCATTCGTTTCATAACAGCTCAATCCGCCCATGAAATCCAGTATCACTCCCGTCCTCACCGTCCTCCTCGGCTCAACTTCGGCTTTCGCCGTCGATTTCAAACGCGATGTCCAGCCGATTCTCAAGGCCGAGTGCTATGAATGCCACAGCGAAGAAGCCGACAAGGAAAAAGGCGGATACGTTTTCGACAACCTGGAACGCTTTGCCAAAGACATCGGCCCTGGACGCACCATCGAACCTGGGGACCTCCGCAACAGCCACTTCTTCACCACCATTGTCTCACCCGAAGACGACTCCGCGCACATGCCCCCGGAAAAAACCCTTTCGGACAAACAAATCGCCACCATCCGCGAATGGATTCTCGCCGGAGCCCCATTGCCAGGGATGACCCCCGCCGCAGCAACTGCTCCCGTCACCGCTCCAGCTCCTGCCGCACCAGCCCCTGCTGCTGCGGTCGCCGCCGCCCCTCAATCCTGGACCAATACCGAAGGCAAAGTTATCCAGGCCACCAAACTCCGACTTGAAGGCGAAAACGTCGTTCTGCAAATGGCCAACGGCGTGGTTTACAACTACCCTCTCAGCAAACTCTCCCCCGAGAGCCAGGCCCAGGCCAAAGCTGGCCAGTAATTGTTGGCTCAATCGCGTGGTTCCAAGATTCCAGATGTTTCACATCCGCCAGTGGGTTGATTTTATCTTCGGCAAGCATCGTCTCGAATCGATCCCAATGCTCCCATTGGGAAGCCCGATCAGAGAAGCCAACAGTCTTTACGGCGAACCTGCCGAATCAAGTCCGTCAGACAACGCCCCCGAAATCATCAGGCATAGTTTCATCGCCAGCGACTACCATGAGGTGCGGGTAAGCGAATGGGAAGGAACAGCCCAATCGATCGTTTACTTCTCTTCGAAATCCAGCCCCAATCGTGACCTTGAAAGAGTATTTAAGGCCTACCACGGCGGCGACGGTTGGCAGGTCATGCAGGAAGGATACTGGTATCAGAGACGAGACGGGACGATCAGACTTTGGTGCAGCGCCATGCCAGCCATCGGAGTTGCATTTACGGATTTTCTCATATTGAAAAGCAGGCTCGAAACTGCATACAAAGTTTCGAAAATTGAGGACCTTTCCGACATCACTTGGGCGTCGGATGACGTGATTCACGAGCTTCAACGGGCATTCGTTGAGGAAGGATCCGATGGATTGACGAAATTTGCGCAACGCTCCAAAATGATCGCCGTCTCGCCAGACGGCCGAAGTGTTATTGTTGTTCGCAACTACCACGCTCATGATGCCCCTGTGGGTCTGGTCACACTCAACATACCGCCAGAACCGGACGGAGATTCAACGCAGGGCATCAGCTGCTATTCTTGGGACCATGGCCTATCAAGCGGGGGTGGACGAGTTACGCTACCTCGAGACGCCCAGGTTGAGACCATCAAGTTTAATGGAAACGTCTGTTTTCTGAGGATTCAGCAGAAATTGACTTCTAAAACTTTAACAATTCAATGTTCACCACCTCAGCTCGCTGGACTTTGGTTTAGCACCACCCCGCTTTCCTCCAAGCCGGTTACTGACCAGAGCCTTTGGGAGGTATGGGAAAACGCAGCAGCCAAGTATTCGCCTCCAAATAGTGATCCAGACCCTATCTAGAACTGCCCCGCATTATGCTGAGGAACAAATCGGATATGGACACTCGATATCTGCCCTACCGGACTTCGTTTCTTCAACACGTTTCCAAAAAAAGGGTGGAGTCTGCATCGGCAAACCCCACCACTTGAATGAATAAAAGCTAAACCGCAGTCCTGCCTTACTTCACATGGCCGGAGACGAGTTTCGTCATCTCGAACATGGTGACCTGCTTCTTGCCGCCAAACACCACTTTGAGGTTTTCGTCAGCGTTGATGTTGGTCTTTTTGGTTTCGTCCTGGAGCTTGTGCTTTTTGATGTAGTCCCAAAGCTTCTTCGTCAGTTCGCCGCGCGGAAGCGGAGTGGAGCCGACGATTTTGGCAAGCGCCTCATCAGGTTGCACCGGCTTCATAAGCGCGGCATTGGGTTTGCGTGTTGTGCTGGTGGTTGATTTTTTCGCCATAAGGGGCAATTAAGGTCGAAAACCGGGGCAACGTCAAGACTGCAAACGATTGTCTGAAGCAAAAACTCTCCTAGGCAACACCTAGGTCACTGCACCCGGCGCACCCGCGGGGGCTTCTCCTCCCCCAACCTCCGACCCAGCGAACGTGTGGTAGTCTCTTCAGGATCAACGTTCGGAGTGACGTTTTCGCCAGGCAGTTTCGGCTGATCATCCTCATCCGGAGGCGGCAGCAGAGGTGAAGCCCTCATTTCCGAAGGAATATCTTCAGGAGACAAAGCAGGCAAAAGTGGGTTCGGCCCTTGCTGCCAGGACTTCCTCCACGTTGGGGTCACGTTAAAACTGCCCTCCTGCCTACGAACTGACGGAGCATTGCCCCCAGATGTCATGGCCGCCTGCACCGGTTGATCCTCCCAGGGATGAATTCGATGACTGCCAATCACCTGAAGCCGCGATCCACCCACATAAAACACGGTGTCATCCTTCAACCCCTCTACCAAACTCCTGCCACGTCGCATCAAAGGACGACCTCGCAAAATCACCTCCACCGCCCGGTCCACATACGCTTCCTGTCCCAACGCCACGATTGCCGGGTTCCCTGCGACCTCAAGAAACACCCGTCCCGTCGCCCGCACCCGCAACGGCACCCCTTCAGGTGTCTGCCTCAACACCTCAATATTGTCTGCCGCCATCCGACAGTATGGCGACATGTCCAAATGCTTGGGGCTGATCTTGCGAGCCTCGTCAAAATTCATCGACAAAAGAAACGCCACATCGACCGCACCCGATCCGGCTCCAGCTCCGGTCTCTCCATCGGACCCAGATTGATCTCCAGCCTCGTTTCCACCCGTCGTGTTGCATGCGGGCGTCCCCATCACCATCAAAGTCATTGTCAGGCCCGCCAGCACCTGCCAAAAATGCTCTGCCCTTGATTTGTCCTTGTTCATACTCTCAAAAATTGCCACCCCAACCATTAACAAAAGTGCTCGCGAAAACCAAGATCAATTCAGGCATCCCGGTTTAAACGAGCAAAAAGATTTTTTATTTAGCTTGGAATCCCCTGCCCTATTTGAATAAAATTCGCGCATGGACAAAGACGAATGGTATCTGCTGAAAGTCTCGGACAACGAAATCTTTGGTCCTGCTCCGATCGGACAATTTCGTATCTGGGCGTCCGAGGCAAAAATTTCACCGCTCGACCGCATCTCCAACGACGAGCGCAAGACCTGGCTGCGTGCTCCCATGGTGGGCGAATTGCAGATGGACTGGCTGATCGAAATGCCCGACGGCTTTCTCTACGGTCCAACCAGCATCGGCACCCTTCAAGAATTTCTCGCCACCGGCGAAATCGACGAGAATGTCACCGTCATCAACACGCTGGATCGCGCCAAAACACGCATCAAGGACCTCCCCTTCTTTCAGGCCAGTCCTCAGCGTGTGCGTGGCAGCGTCGAAATCGATCCCAATGGCCATGGCGAAGGCACCTCCAGCGAACCAAGCGTCATGCTCAAACAACGCAGCCTCTGGCTCGAAAAACAAGTCATGGAACTGCAACGCGAAATTGGTCGCTGGCAGGAACACGCCGCTTCATTGCGCAGTCAGTTTGTTGAGGCCACCGGTCGCGATCCGCTCTGAGCAAATCCGAACCCCCTATCGTTTGCATGAATAGCTTCCGAAAGGCGCTGATTGAAAGAGCCTTTCATCTCGGCAGAATATCCTCAGAATACACGTTCAAGATCAGCAAACCGGCAACGATTAAGCAAACACAGTGGCGTCAGAAGCAAGTCTCCAAACCGATTCCATCAGGCATCACTGAGCTGGCGGCTCAAACCGCCTCCAGAATTGAACTTCATTGGGATTTGACTCCTGAAATTGTGACGGCACCGGAATTCGATGATCAGTTCCCCACGTCTGGAATGTTTGAATTCAACTTCTTCGAGACCGATTTAAGTTTACTGGAAGGATGGAAGCACTCCTTCACCCATTGGCAGGAATACCGTAAAGAACCCAACCCTTTCGAGTTCGACGAATTGTTCCCGATCTTCGGCTTGATCAACGGCGACCTGATCGTTGAAGTCATCGGCGAAAGAGAACGACATGCCATCTATTATCTTGATCACGAAAATGGCTCGGGCGACTGGCAGCGCCTAGCAAGCTCCTACATGACCTTCATTCAAACGCTGTCTAATCTATGGTTCCCCAACCTCGAATGGCATGATTCGCTTGAGCTATTTTATGATCATGACCAGAAACAACTCTCCGTTAACACCCCTTTTTCGAGTCGTTGGATTGATTTGATTTACAGCTACCAACTATCTTCATAAAATTGCAAAACTCTGCTTGCACATATTGGAGTCTCGACTAAATACACTGCTCGCTTTTCTCTTCGCACGAGTGGCGGAATTGGTATACGCGCAGGATTAAGGATCCTGTGCCGCAAGGCTTAAGGGTTCGAGTCCCTTCTCGTGCACTCCCCCGCGACATGCGTCGCGCCGACAAAAAAGTCAGCACGATGCCCAACGACACCGCCATTTTACTGATCCATTCTCCCGATCAACCGGGTTTGGTCCACGACGTCACCGGCTTCATTTTTGCCCACGGCGGCAACATCGTTGATCTTCAGCAGCACATCGATCCCGAAGAAAACGCCTTTTTTATGCGCGTTGCCTGGACGCTCGAAAAGTTCACCCTCGACACCGAAGAAATCGCCTCGCGCTTCGCCATCATCGCACGTCGCCATCAGATGCGCTGGAAGCTTCGATTTGCCAGCAACCGTCACCGGTTGGCCCTTCTCGTCTCCAAAGAAAGCCACTGTCTTTACGATCTGCTTTCCAGACACGAATCCGGCGAACTCCCCGTCGACATCCCGCTGATCATCAGCAACCACGACCTGCTCCGTTCCGCTTCCGAGCGCTTCGGCATCCCGTTTCATCACTTCCCCGTCACCAAGGACAACAAAGCCGAGGTCGAGCAGCAACAACTTGCTCTTCTCCGCGAGCATCGCATCGACACCGTCGTCCTTGCCCGCTACATGCAGATCATCAGTGCTGGATTTGTCGAAGCCTATCCCGACAACATCATCAACATCCACCACTCCTTCCTTCCCGCTTTCGTCGGAGCGAAACCCTACCACCAGGCCTACGAGCGCGGCGTAAAGATCATCGGCGCCACCAGCCACTACGTCACCGCCGATCTCGATCAAGGCCCGATCATTCATCAGGACATCACCCGCGTCACGCACGAAGACAGCGTCCGCGATCTTGTCCGCATTGGCAAAGACCTCGAGAAAAACGTCCTCGCTGGAGCCCTCTGGAGCCACGTCACCAACAAGGTGCTGGTCTATCGCAACAAGACCATCGTCTTCGCTTAAAACAAAACGTGACACAGGCTTGCAGCCCATAAGCATATACCTAACGCGCCATGCATCGCTTGACTCTTGCCAACTGGCGCGGTCGGCGGGGTCTGCGCTCGCTTAGTTCTTCCAACCACAGGTGTGGGGCGTTCATCATATGAACCAACC
>NZ_VAUV01000018.1 GCF_005780165.1 Phragmitibacter flavus
ACGGGCTCCTTGCATTCCGAGCCCGCCGAAGCAATGATGACCCCCTAACCACGGTGTCACACCTAATGAGTCAACGACACCCTCTTTCCTACACCTCCCCGGTGTCATTTACTTTTGAGGCAACAAGATCGTCACTGTCCATCCGTAAATGCTCATACCCATCAGCCACTTGTCTCTCAACATGCCCTCCCTTTTCGATCCGCTCACCATCGGCGACCTCACCCTTCCCAACCGCATCATCATGGCACCGCTCACGCGCAGCCGGGCAGGCAAGGAACGCATCCCCAATGAATTGATGGCCGAATATTATGTCCAGCGCTCGTCCGCCGGACTCATCCTCACCGAAGCCACCTCCGTCACTCCCATGGGAGTCGGATATGCCGATACTCCTGGGATCTGGTCCGAAGAGCAAGTTGCTGGCTGGACCAAAATCACCAGCGCCGTCCACGCCGCCGGAGGTCGCATCTTCCTGCAACTCTGGCACGTCGGCCGCATCTCCGATCCGCTCTTCCTCAACGGCGAAACGCCCGTCGCTCCCAGCGCGGTCCGCCCCGCAGGTCACGTCAGCCTCGTGCGTCCCGAAAAACCTTTCGTCACCCCACGCGCCCTCGACCTCGAAGAAATTCCCGGTGTCATTGAAGCTTATCGCAAAGGTGCCGAAAACGCCAAACTCGCCGGCTTTGATGGCGTCGAAATCCATGGTGCCAACGGTTACCTTCTCGACCAGTTCCTGCAGGACAAAACCAATCAGCGCACGGATGAATACGGCGGTCCCATCGAAAACCGCGCCCGCCTCATGCTCGAAGTCACCGACGCTTGCATCAGCGTCTGGGGTGCCGATCGTGTGGGCATGCACCTCGCTCCACGTGGTGACGCCCATGACATGGGCGATTCCGACCCTCTCGCCACCTTCACCTATCTCGCCACCGAGCTCGGCAAACGTCGCATCGCCTTCATCTGCGCCCGCGAATCCCAAGGCGACGGACGCATTGGACCCGCGATCAAACAAGCCTTCGGCGGACCCTACATCGCCAACCAGGGCCTCGACCAAACCACCGCCCAGGCACTCCTCGACAACGGCGAAGCCGACGCCGCAGCCTTCGGCGTCTTGTTCATCGCCAACCCCGATCTCCCCGCCCGCTTCGCTGCCGACACTGAACTCAACACCCCCGATCCCACCACCTTCTACGCCCCGGGCCCCAAAGGTTACACCGACTACTCGTCACTCACCGCTGCGTAAGTTTTCAAAGGTCAAGCTCACTGCTCCGGCTGCAACATGTCCAGGCTCGACGGTCTCATCCGTCCGCCACCCAGCGATGGCTTGTTGTTGCCCAAGGTAAACACGGGGATGTTCTTCAACTCCAGACCGAACGCCTTGTTCGCTTCCGAGAACTGCTGCATCCTTTCCAAATCCTCCATGTCGGGCGTCGCCGTGGTGAACAATGGCAAAACCGGGGTCCCATTCTCGCGCTTTTTGTATTTGGTTTTGCGATGCTCCACCAACAACAAACCGCCCACCTGACCACCCGGACGCTCGCCCACCACAATGTCGATCTTCGCCGGACCCGTGAGCCGCACCCATTTCCCCGCATAACATTTGCCATTCAAAATGTTCATGCCTCCAAACGACTGCCTCACCTCATCGTCCCTTTTCTCTTCGCCGAGATTCACCAGATCGTCCCGTGAAGCATCCAGCACCGGTTTGCCATCAATGTAGACCGCCAGCATGTCATCGAAGTAACCCACAAAACGCCATTCACCCAACTCCGGCGGCGTAATCTGACCCGAATAATGCACCAGCCAGCCCCGCGGCTGCACATGTTGGTCCACCGCAAACGCCTTCGGACCCTCCTCCGCCTTCATCAGCGGCACGCCCAAAAACGTAAAGCTCATCTGCTCCGGCGCGCGGAAATAATCCTTCATCTCATTCGCGTCGAATTTGTTCTTCGCAAACGCCTTCACGATTTGGAAATACCCGTTCGCATCGTAGCTCAGCGGCTTCCCCTTCCGGTCCTGTTTCAGATCATAAAACACCCCCGGCAACCCGTCTCCACCCAGATTCCCAAAAAACGTCCGCGCCAGAAAACCCTTCACATTCCCCGTTCCGATTCCGGCCCCGAGCCCGCCACCCGCTCCAGCGCCACCAAATGCACCGCTGCTCATCGAACGCGAACCCATCAAGCTCGTCATCACCGGAATGTCGACGCTGTCCATCGGCAATTCGTCCGGCAAATGGATCGACGAAGTCAACGAGTTGCTCACGATCCTCCGAATCATTGCATTCTGCGGCTTCACCTGAACGACCTCGTTCACTTCCCGACTCGCCTCCTCTGCACCCTTGCTCTCCCCACCCGGCAGAAAATCCACCTTGTTTTCCGTCACCACCGTCTCCACCACAAAATAACTCGCCACCAACAAGCCGGCATGAATCATCAAGCTGACCATGAATGATCCGCCTCCGACCTTGTTCCAGTATTGCGAGAGTCTGCTGGGCTTTTTCTCTGCATAAGAAGTCCCCTCCTGCGTCATCATCGGAACATTTGTCGGAGCCGGTTGCACCAACATCGGAACCGGCATTGCGGTCGTGGGTTCAGTCGTTGGCAAAGTCATCGGCACCGGCTGCGATGCCGACAAACTTTGCACCCGCACCGTCACCGGTTTTGGAATTTTGGATGAAGCGTCAGAAGGTCGGTCGGCGTGTTCCATGGTAATCAAAACGTAAAGGCTTGAGATGCCTTAGGACCAATTTTGAAATGGCGTCTCAATTCAATTCGATCGGATTCTACCCAAGCTCCTCGATCCACGTCGATTCAAATCCGCCCGATGGCCACATTCAATCTTTTCCACTGGTGATGTATTCTCACCACCCCCTTGATCTTGCCACCCCCATAGAGTCTGATTGGATGAACTTCTGCCCACCGCAACACGCCGCATGCGCCCTCTGCTCCGACTCCTCATCTCGATGCTTCCCATCAGCGTCATGGCAAATCCTCCGCCCCACTCCTGGCAATCGCTCCCGCCTATTCCTGACCCCATCGGCTTTGCCGCTCCCTTCGCCGGCACCCACAACAAAGTCCTCATCGTCGCGGGCGGTGCCAACTTCCCAGAAAAATCTCCCTGGCAGGGCGGCACCAAAATCTGGCACGACCGCGCGTTCATCCTCGAAAAGCCCGACGCCCAATGGCGAACAGATTTTCACCTCCCTCGTCCCCTGGCTTACGGGGTCTCCATCAGCACTCCCCGAGGCATCGTCTGCATCGGTGGCAGCGATGATCAACAACACTTCCGCGACGTCTTCCTCCTTCAATGGCTAGACGGGAAACTTCTCACCCAACCCCTGCCGTCGCTTCCTCAAACCTGCGCCAACGCCTGCGGAGCCGCCATCGGCAATACCCTCTTCGTCGCCGGAGGCCAGACAACCCCCGCCTCCACATCCGCCCTTCACACCTTCTGGTCACTTGACCTCACCTCGCCCAATCCCACCTGGCAAACCCTCGAACCCTGGCCCGGTCCCGCCCGCATCCTCGCCACCGCCGCCGCCCACGAGGGTTTCTTTTATCTCTTCAGCGGTGCCGACCTCACCCCCGGTCCCGATGGCAAAGCTCAACGCACCTGGCTGAATGATGCCTACCGTTATCACCCGGACCAAGGATGGAAAAAACTCTCCGCCCTCCCCCGGCCCGCCGTCGCCGCCCCATCTCCCGCACCGCTCCTCAACCCCACTTCGATTGCCGTCCTCGGCGGAGATGACGGAGCGCAACTCCATGTCGCCCCCACCGCGCACCAAGGTTTCCCCAAAACACCCCTCGTCTACGACATCCCCACCAACCTCTGGCGCGAAGCCCCCGCCCTGCCTTTCTCCCTCGTCACCACCACGGTTGTCACCTGGCAAAACCTTTTCGTCATCCCCGGAGGCGAAGCCAAACCCGGCATCCGCTCCACCGAAGTCTGGTCCCTCCCCTTGTCACAGCCTTAACCCTCATTCTTTATCCTGTAGCCCTTATCCTTTATCCTATATCCTTTTATGAAAATCACCGGCCTCGTCGCCGCCACCCACACCCCTTTCCATCCAGACGGATCGCTCAATCTCGCCATCGTCGAAACCCAGGCCGCCCACCTCCTCAAAACCGGCGTCCGTCATGCCTTCATTGGCGGCACCACCGGCGAAAGTTCCTCCCTCACCCTCGAAGAACGCCAGGCCATCGCCGTTCGTTGGATGGAAGTTACCCGGGGCAGCGACCTTCGCGTTATCGTCCACGTCGGCACCAACAGCCTTCACGACGCCGCCACGCTCGCCCAACAAGCCCAATCCCTCGGTGCCTTCGCCACCAGCGCCGTGGCTCCCAGCTACTTCAAACCTGCCACAGTCTCCGCCCTCGTCAGCAGCATGGCTTTCATCGCCGCTGCCGCACCCGACCTGCCATTCTACTACTACGAAATCCCCACCATGACCGGCTTGGCGATCTCCCCCTCCGCCTTCCTCACCGCTGCCCACGATCAGATCCCCAACCTCGCAGGGCTGAAATTCACCAGCAGCAACCTCATGGAATACCAGCTCTGCACGCACGCCCAACAAGGCATCTTCGACATCCCCTTCGGCTTCGACGAAATGCTCCTTGCTTCACTCGCCCTGGGTGCCCGTGGTGCCGTCGGATCCAGCTTCAACTTCGCCGCTCCGATCTATCTCAACGTCATGGATGCCTACCATCGCGGCGATCTCGAATCCGCCCGAGCCCATCAATTCCGCTCCGTCCAGCTCATCCAAATCCTCGCCTCTTATGGCTACATGGCCGCCGCCAAAGCCACCATGAAAATGCTCGGAGTCGATGTCGGCCCTCCCCGTCTCCCCACCGAACTCCTCACTCCCGAACGCGTCACTACCCTTCAACGCGAACTCGACCAACTCGGCTTCTTCGACTGGGTCAAAGTCAGTTAGTTCGTCACTACTGCACCGCATAATCTTCCGCCTTGAAACAGTCGCGGGTCGCATACTTGCTCATGAACCGCAGCAACCCCCGACTATACGCCCGCGTCGTCAATCCCCCCGCCGCCATCCCGGCAATGTGACGCGACATGTGCTTTTGCATCATCATGCTAAACTTGCCAGGATACCTCTCCGAAAACTGCATCCCACTTTTGAACAACGCAAAGATGCGACCGTCATAAAAGTAATCGATCAGATCCTGCCAGGCCACCAGCTCGTTGCGGAACCAGTCGATATACTCCCCCGCCTTTGACTCCCAGTCCCCGCCCTGAATGATCACATCCGCCAGCCTTTCCGCTGACACCATCGCCATGCACAATCCCGGAGACAGCATCGGGTCGACAAACCCAAACGAGTCCCCCACCGCCGTCCAGTTCCGTCCATGACCTCGATGCGATATCAACTGATAGTTCGCATAGGTCGTCACCGGCGAAATCCGCACCCGATCACGACAGGTCGAAATCAAAACCGGCGACTCCTCAATGATCCGCTCCAGCTGTTCCTCCGGCGTGTCTCCATACTTCTTCGCATGCTCCTTGTTGATCACCACCCCCACCGACACCTTGCCCGGCAATGGAATCCTCCATCCCCATCCATGCTTCAGCCTTGAAATCAACGTCTGCCCCGACGGCGGCGGCATCACGCAACCCTCATAATGCGCAAAGTGCGACACATCCTTGCGCAACCCCACATCCGCACCGATCCCCAGCAGCTTCGCAAAAAGACGCCGACGCCCACTCGCGTCGATCAACAAATCCGGCTGCCTCCCACCCCATTCCGGCACCAGCGCCAACGTCTCCGCCGATAACTCCGGCGCCCCGTCCACCAACTCCAATTTTGCGGACACCTTCACAAACTTAGCGCCAGCCTCCAGCGCCGTGTCAGTGATCAACTGGTCAAACTCACGCCTCGGCACATTATACGCATAAGTCGGCAACACCCCTTCAATGGCATCAAACGACAACAGCAACGCTTCCTCATCACTCAAAGACCAGGTTACCCCCGGTTTGTAAGTTCCCAAAGCCGCCACCTTCTCCTCAATTCCCAGCCTGCGAAACACCGTCACCAACAGTGGTATCAGTGACTCCCCCACCACCATCTCCGGGCGTTTTTCATCGTCAAAAATCACCGCCTCCATCCCCGCCCTCGCCAGCAAACACGCCAGGGTGCAACCTGCCGGTCCCGACCCAACAATAGCAATCCGTCGTTTCGAATTCACTGCAACCATTTCAAATTTTCGCTGCAAAGCCGTCAAAGGCAAGGCCCGTAACCGGATCATCCCAAATCAACAGGCTGAATCATCACACCGCCAAAACCGGAACTGATGCTGCCGCCGCTTCACGCACACTCAGCCAGGCCGTCTTCGCCAGACTGTCAGGAATATCTACATCGGCAAAAGCCACCACCTGCCCTTTCGAAATCGAGTGCTTCAGTTGTGCCTTCTTCAAAAGCCCCAAAGCCACGGCATCAGGCGTTTCGGCAATCGTCACCGCCTCGCCCCGCAAATCCATGCCCCCGATGGCCGTGTCAATCACATGACCTGCTGGAAGATCGCGCTTCGCCACCGCCACTACATGCACGGTCGGACGGCTTCCATTGTTCAACAAGATCGGCTCGCCTCGCAAAATCCGCCTGATCGTGCGCGGCACCTCCAAATGACACAGATGATAAGGCCGCAGCAACGTATAATACGGCCCGTCACCCAACTTCAAATACCGCAACACCTCAGGTCGTTCCGTCGGATGCTCACCCACGATGAACACCCCCGGTGCCAGCTTCCCGTTCAATACATAATCGCTGATCGGTCCCCCGAACTCCTTCGCCTTCGCGCCAAGAAAAGAGCCCGCCGCCTCCAACTCCATATTCTGAGGCCCAATCATCGCTCTTTGATAAATTCCCGCGCCCAAGCCATTCGCCACCAGCGCCTGCTCAAACTGCATCTTCGTTCCATCGGTGAAACTCACCACCTGCGAGCGGCTGATCCCATTTTTCTCCGCCCAGAAATCCATCTCCGCATCCTTCGGATCATGATTCAGAAAACCCTTCATGTTGCCATAAACGAGCGGCTTGAAACCCATTTGCACCACCTCCTCATGCAAAAGTGCCAATGCCCCAGGCTGATCCCCCTCCGCCTCCGTCAGAATCCCCCGGTCCGCAAAATACGACCCCACCGTCACATGAAACTCCGTCGCCATCGTCACCACCGGCAAACCGCGCAACTGCGCCGCATTCACCACCTCGCTGCCATGCACAATATCCCCGCTGCACTCCACCACCAGATCGCAACTGGAGAGAAACTCCTCAAGCGAATTGGTCAATCCATACTCCGCCATGCTGCCCACGCTATCCACCGGCCGACGCGTCAACACCCGGGTCAAGAGCAAATCTGGCGACGATCTCAACGCCAGGCACAAACCCATCGCGATGAATCCCGTCCCAACAATGCCAATTCTTGCCTTCTCGACATCAAGGTAACGGTGGTGATCTGCTGGCCGACTATGCATATGGGTTAACCATTTATGTATAGCCTCATCCCCGCATGGAAAGCAATTCATTCTCAGCAGTAAATCTTCGCCTCATATCCCCCAAGGCGAAGCCTATAAGCCCCCACGTCGACGACGCCAAACCATGCCCACCACTCCCGCGAGCAACAAAATCACCCTCGAAGGCTCCGGCACCACCGACACCCTCACATAAAATCCATCGTCATCCGCGAACGTCGTCCACATCAGCCCATCCCCCAGAGTCGGCATCGAAGCCAGCGTCGGCACCCCCACCGCCCGGTTCGCCGCCGTCACCCCGCTCCAGTCGATCAGCATCCACGTGTCGTTCTCATTCCAGGTCCAGGCCCCCAACGCCGTCACGTCCAAAGAACTTCCCACCAACGACACCGAACTGCTGCTGAACAACCTCAACACATCGTTTTCTCCCAGCGGATCACTCACGCCCGCGCCGTCGTTCGCAAACAAATCAAACTGCAAGCGCCCGGCCAGATTGATCGCCACATTGGTCAGCCCCCCCACCGCATCATTCCCCAACACCAGATCCTGGGCCAATCCGCCCGTCACCCCGTGCGTGTTCCCCACCATCAAGAACGTCCCCGCCGACAACGTGATGCTCGCCGCCTCGCCACCGGTGATGCTCCCCGTCCCGCCCAGTTTCGCCCCCGAATTCGCCAGCGTCAGCACATTCCCAAATCCCGTCGCCGAACCAGTCGTGTTTCCCGCCAACAGCGTCCCTGCCTCCACCCGTGTCGGCCCGGTGTAAGTATTCGAATTGGTTAAACTCAAGATCCCATTGCCCCTCTTCGTCAGTCCCGAAACCTGGCCTGCCTGCTGCGAAATCACCCCCGCCAGTTCCGCCGAATCGCCCCCCACCCCTTGGTTCACCGTAAAATTCCGCTGACTGCCATTGGAGTTCAGATTGATCGCGTTCACCACCGTCACCTTGCTATCCGCCGTCGCCGATCCAAAAATGAAATCATTGCCGAAAATATGCAGCGATGTGTTAAGCGCACTCTGCGCCCCCGACCCACCAAAATTGACCGTTAAATCCCCGCCCCTCGCCGCAAATCCACCATTCTGCCCGCCCCCCTGACCCGCCGCTGGCGTTGCACTGTTGCTGAACCCTCTGATGAACGAACCATTCCCCTGCAAAACCCCATTGCCGTTGAGATAAAGCCCCCCGCCGCCCAGTGCCCCGGAACTGATCGTCCCCACATCCAACACCCCGCCCAACACCGACGTCATCCCGGTATTCAAATTCGTTCCCGTCAGCGTCAACGTGCCCGGCCCCCGCTTCGTCAACGCCCCCGTCGTCGCCGTGCTGCTGCCGCTCACGGTGAGATTCGTCGCCGCATTGGTCACCTCAATCGTCCCAGTCGTTCCGGCGTTGATCACAAAATTCCGATCCGTCGACGCCGTCGCCCCCGTGTATTGAATCCCCCCGCCCGCAAACACCCAATTCGTCGCCGCATTGCTCGAAGCCCCCAAATTCCCCACCACCCCGCCATCCCCAATCGTCGCCACACTTACCAGTCCGCCACCAAGACTCACCCCACCCGTGAACGTATTCTGCGCCGACAAAATCAGCAATCCCGTCCCCAGCTTGTTGATCCCCGACGGCGAAAATCCCGCCCCGCCATTCGACACCACCCCACGCAACTCCGCCGAATCCCCACCCGCCCCCCCCGTCACCGTAAAATTCCGCTTCCCGTTGCTGTTGATGCTGATCGGATTCAGCACCACCACCTTGCTGTCCGCCGTCGCCGAACCAAAACGGAAATCATTCCCAAAAATGTATCCCGACCCGTTCAATGCAATCTGCGCCGACGCCCCGCCAAAATTCAGCACCAGCTCCCCACCCCGCGCTGCAAACCCGCCATTCTGACCCGCCACCTGCCCCGCACCAGGATTGGCGCTGCTGCTGAACGCCCGCGTAAACGTCCCATTCCCCTGCAAAATCCCGTTCCCATTGATCAATAATCCACCGCTACCCAACGCCCCCGTGCTGATCGTGCCCACATCCAGCACGCCCTCAAGAATCGTCGTCAATCCCGTGTAACCGCTCGCCACCGGGGCCAGCGTCAGCGTCCCGTTCCCCGTCTTTGTCAGCGCCGATTCTCCATCGGCGTGATTCAAGATCCCCCCCGTAAACACCACATTGCCCACCGCCGCATTTACCACCAAATCCCTCGCCGCACCGATCGTCACCGGCCCGCCAATCGTCAATGCACCCGCTCCCACATTCATCAACCCGTTCACCTGCAAAGCCCCTGTCAAACCCGCCGCCGACGCTCCCGTATACCGGATCGTGTTCACCGAAGCATCCGCCACCAGCGCCCCACCCGCCGCCAGATCGTAATTCACCGTCCCCGTCACATCAATCATGTCTGCCGCAGTCGCCGCCGCCACGCCCGACAAGCCCACCACATTTCCCCCGCTCAACGTCGCATAACGAGTCGCCGCCCCCGTGCCGTGACTCGCCCACGCCCCGATGATCCCCGAACTCAGCGAAATATTCGACGTCGTCACCGTGCCACTCCCCCGCACGTTCAACACCGATCCTGCCGACCGCGTGAAAACACCCGTTCCCAAGGTCAACACTCTCCCGGTCCCCACATTCCACACTTGCTGACTCCCTTTCAACATCGTCAGCCCGGACAGAATCGACAAATTCGGCCCGACCGCACTCATGTTGATCCCGCCAGAACTCAGCGTCAGCGTGTGAATCCCGCCAATCGTGACATCACCGCCCGGAGCCACAATCTCAATCCCCAACCATGTCCGGTCGGCACCCAACAAAACTGAATTCGCCCCCGTCACCGCACTCGTCCACCGCGCCGAATCAAACACCCCCGGCACCGCTCCCGACCAGCTCGAAGCCAGATTGAGATTGTCCGCGTTGTTCGCCTTGTCCACCGCCGACACCTGCATTGACAACGACCATAACAACCCAGCCATCACCAAAACCGCCACTCTGTCGCGCAGAAAAAGAATAGAGCTGAACATAAGCGTCATGATTGAAAAACGGAAAATCGAACCTTCGAAAAAAATCCTAGCACCGCCTTCCCCCATCCGTCATTCAACTATCGCCACCCAATCTTTCAGATTTTGCGTCGCTTTCGAAACTCTCCCGGCGTCATCCCTGACCGACGCTTAAATGCCTCAGCCATGTATTGCGGATGCTCAAATCCCGCCCTCTCGGCAATCGCCGCCAAGGTCAAATCCGACTGCGCCAGCAGATTTTCCACCAGCCTGAATTTGACCCGGTTGATCTCCTCCCCCGGCGACCTTCCCAGCACCGACATCATTCTTCGCTCCAGCACGCTTCTCGACAAACACGCCGCCCTCGCCACCTCTTTCACCCCGATCCCCTCCGCCGCATGCTCACGGATGAAAAACAACGCCCTGGCCAGCTGCTCATCCTCCACCGCCACGATTTCCGAAGACTGCCGCACCACAATGTCCCCCGTCGGCAATCCTACTGACATCCGCGGCGCCTCTTTTTTCCCCGACTTCATCCACTCCGCCAGCAACTCCGCCGCCGCAAACCCCACTGCCTGACCGCGAAACTGCACACTCGACAACGGTGGCCACGCCGTCTCGCACAAGGTCGAATCATTCTCCGCCCCCACCACCGCCACCTGCTCCGGCACCAAAATCCCCGCCCTCCGCGCCGCATCCAGCAGCCAAAACCCCAATTGATCGCTGCAAGCAAACACCCCCACCGGTTTCTCCAACGCCACTAGCCAGTCCGCCAGCGCCCGCTGATGCTCATCCCACGTCATTTCCCGCGACGGAGAAAACGCCTCAAACACCGGACACCCAAACCCCTCCTCGTTCACCACCTCCACAAAACGCTCCATCCGCTCCAAAAAATACCGCTCCGACGGATCCAGATAACCAGCAAACCGCTGAAAACCCCGACTCCGCAAATGCCCCGCCACCCGCTCCCCCATCTGCCGGTTGTCCATTCCCACAAAAGGAAACCCATGCTTCAAACTCGTTGTGCGCAGTTCCACTACCGGCAATCCCGTCGCCTCCAGCTGTGACAACATCTCCGCACTCCCCGACCTTGCCAAAATCCCGTCCCCCGACCACCCCTCCAGCCACTTCGGAAACTGCGACATCAAATCCCGCGGCTCAAGAAACAGCGACCACGGCCCATGCTCCGTCGCATACCGACGAATCCCCTGCACAATGTCACGACCATAACTCCGCGACGTATCCACCAGCACCGCGATCTGTGGAATCTTCTCCCTCGCCATCCGCCACCCTCACCCCACAATCTCAACGCTGCAACTTCCCACTCGCCGTCTTCGGCAACTCCGCCACCATCGTATATCGCATCGGCACCTTGTATCCCGAAAGCTCCTTCCGACACCATCCCATCAACTCCGCCGATCTCGGGGGACTCGCCCCCTCCTCCGGCACCACCTCCGCCGCCGGCACCGCACCGAACGTGGCATGCGCCATCGCCGACACCCGTGCCTCTTTCACCGCCGGATGTCCACAAAGCACCGCCTCCACCTCCTCGGGAAAACACTTCATCCCTCCCACATTGATCACCGACTTCGTCCTTCCAACCAAATAAATCGCCCCATCCGCATCCCTCTTTGCCAAATCCCCCGTTGCAAACCACCCGTCCTTTAAAACTTCCTCACGCAACATCCAAGGTGACAAATACGCATCAAACATCCCCGGCCCACGCAAACCCAACTCCCCAACGCCCTCAATCCCTGCATTGGCAATCATCACCTCAAACCCCGCCTGCGGACGTCCCACCGACTCCGGCTTCTCCAGTGGCTCCTCCCCATTCAACAACGGCAATCCCACCTCAATGATCCCCATCCCCTGACACAACGGCACCCCATACCGCCCATAAAAATCCTTCGCCACCTGCTCCGACAACGCCGCCGCCGTCGCCACCGCCAACCTCAAAGACTCCACCCGCTCCCCCTCTGCCAGTCCCGCCAGCAGCGCAAAATGGAACGGCGATCCATACAACACCGTCCCCCGCTCCGCCTTCAAGGTCCGATACACATCCGCCCCCAGGTGCGAATCCTCTAAGACCGTCGTCGCGCCATGCAGCAGATAGAGCACGATCGACACCGCAAAATGATGCGCCATCGGCAGCGTCCAGATCACCCGATCCCCCGGACCAATCCCCAGCTTCTGATTGCACGCCCGCACCCGCGCCAACAGCGTCTCATGCGACAACACCACCCCCTTGCGATTCCCCGTCGTCCCACTGCTGAAACGGATCAACGCCGGATTCAACTTCGCCAACTCCCCCTCATCAAAGTCCAAACGCCCCTCTCCCCGCAATCCCGACACCAACAACCCCGGCATCCCGTCCAGCAACAATTCCCTCTTCACTCCTCCCTCACCCGCCCAATCCTTCCCACCCGCACACAGCACCACATCCAACCCCGTCGTCCTCACCAGCGACTCCCGCTCCGGTCCACTCAACTCGCCTGCCACCGGCACCAGCACCCCGCCCGCCCGCAACACCGCCAGCGACCACACCACATGATGCACCCCGTTCGGACAAAACAACCCGACCCGCTGCGCCCCATCCTTCCCCAGCAAACCCGCTGCTTCGCTCACCTTCGCCTCCAACTCCCCAAAACTCACCCCCACACCACCTGCCACCAATGCCGTGGCCGACCGATCACACCCCGCAAAAATCTCATCAACAATATTGATCATCCTTCTAAAAAATCCGGCTTCCCCCTCTTGTCCACCATCAAATCCTCGACCGCCAACATCACGATCTTTGATTGAATGCCTCAATCTCCACGACACCCTTCTCCGCCCACATCGCCGCCGCCCATCCCGCCGCCTGCCCCGACGCCAAACAAGTCCCCATCACCCGCACCGAAGCCAGCGCCTCATGCGAAGCCGACAAACAACGCCCCGCCGCAAACAGCGACTCAAACTTCGCACTCCTCAAACTCCGCAATGGAATCTCCCCGACCGACCCCGCCTTCGCAAACAACCACCTCGGCCCCGTCGCTTTCTCCCGCAACTCCACCGGCCAAGCCACCCGCGCAATTCCATCTTCAAATCGCCGTCCCTCCAGCACATCCTCCACCCTCAATTCATAAACGCCTTCCATTCTCCGACTCTCCCTCACCCCTGCTCGAGTCGGCCACGCCGCCACCCCGCACCCCTCAAACCCCGACTGTTTCCGCTTTAACCAATCCACCAAAATCCCCACCGATCTGCGTCCCAGCTGTTCCATCTTCGTAAGCATCGTCGCGTCCAGTGGATCATACGCCTCCCCCCCAGCCGCCAGATCCATCGTCAAAAAACATTCCCCAACGTTCGCCCCCGCACGCACTCCCGCGCCCAAAACTTCCTTCGGCAATTCACCCGATCTTACCCCAAACGCAATTCCGTGCGCCAGCCGCAGCCTGCCCGCTTCATCCAAAACCCCTTGATCCACCCCAGCAAGCTTCACCACATAAGCCGGCCTCTGCAACCGTGCCCCCTCCACCTGCCGCCAAGGTGCCCCGGCCATGGAAACCAACACCGCATCCCCCGTCGCATCCACCATCGCTTGCGCCCTCACCTTCACCTCCTGCCCCCGCGAAATTGCCGCCACTTCCCATCCGCCATCATCCCCCTCCACGCCCGTCATCTCCGCATGCAAAAGCACCGTTAAATTTTCGCATTCCTCCACCATTTCGTCCGCCAACAACGCCAGCGCCCAAGGATCATGCAACAACACCTGCACCTTCCCCATGTGCACCGGCCCCCGCGCCCCACCCATTGCCAAAAGCCGCTGCGCCACCTCCATCGGAATCCCGGGATTCGCCGGCTCAACCACCTCATCCTCCCGCACCACATACAACCCGCAAATCGTATGCACCAAAGCCGCCGTCCCCATGCCTCCGAGGAATCCATTTCTCTCCAACAACACCACTCGCGCGCCCACTCGCGACGCCGCAATCGCCACCGCCATCCCTGCACTCCCACCCCCAGCCACCAGGACATCACATTCAAACAAACTCATTCCCAAAACCTACACAATCGCGGCTTTGACGACACCTGAAAATCTTCCGTGCCTCCGTGTATTGCGAGGAGCCCTTTGGAGTGCGCTGCTTCGCGGCGCTTTGGATTGGAACGGTTGCTATTTTGCAGGCGTCGACACTTAAATCTCAGCACCCTCAATCCAAAGCGGTGCTGAGCGCCGCACTCCAAATTCAGAGCCGTCCTGACAGTGACCGTCTTGCAATATCTACCTTCCTCAAGCCCCCACCAGCAAGCGCGATGGATTCTCCAGACAATCCTTGATGCGCACCAGGAATGTCACCGCTCCTTTACCATCCACAACGCGATGGTCATAGCTCACCGCCAGATACATCATCGGACGAATCACCACCTGACCATTCAACGCCACCGGACGCTGCTGGATGCTGTGCATTCCCAAAATGCCACTCTGCGGCGGATTCAAAATTGGCGTGCTCAACAGCGATCCATAAACCCCGCCATTGCTGATGGTGAACACCCCGCCGGTTAGATCGTCGAGGGCAATTTTGCCCTCTTTCGCCTTGGCCGCATAAGCTAGAATGTCCTTCTCGATCTCCGCGAAGGTCTTCTTCTCACAATCGCGCAACACCGGAACAATCAAGCCCTTCTCGGTGCCCACGGCCACGCCGATGTCATAAAAATGATTGCTGATGATCTCATCGCCATCCACCCGAACGTTCAACTGCGGAACCGCTTGCAACGCATCGACCACCGCCTTCACGAAGAACGACATGAAACCCAATTTCACTCCGTGCTTCTTCACGAAATCGTCCTGTAACTGCTTGCGCAATTCCATCACCGCCGTCATGTCGACCTCGTTAAAGGTCGTCAGAATGGCTGCCGTGCGTTGAGCATTCACCAACTGCTCGGCAATGCGCTTGCGCAAAGGCGTCATCTTCTTGCGACTGGTCCGACCCGCAGGCTCTGCCTTGGATGGCGCTGGCGCACTTTCCTTCGGCACCAACCGCAGTTGCGGCTCCGCAGCTTTCGGAGCCGATGCAGCCTCCGCCGGTTTGCTTTCTGCCGCAGGGGCAGGAGCAGGAGCCGCTTCAACCTTCGCCGGAGCTTCTTCAGCAGGCGCAGCCGGTTTCGGCGCTTCCGCCGCAGGAGCAGGAGCCGTCGCAGCACCACTCGATTCTTCGATCACTCCCACCACCGCACCGACCGGCACGTCGTCACCTTCCTGCGCCTGAATGCGCAAAATGCCATCCGCAGGGGCCGCAATCTCCTGCGCCACCTTGTCCGTTTCAAGCGTCAGCAACACATCGCCCTCTTTGACGCTGTCGCCATCCTTCTTGTTCCATTGTGAAATGAGGCCGCTGGCGATGGACTCTCCGAGGGTAGGGATCTTAATTTCTGTGGGCATGTTTACAAATTGCTGAGCTTTTTAATGATGCTTTTGGCCAAATATTCATTGATTTCGGTGTGCTGCGGAACGGGCTGGCAGGCACCGGTTTGCCGATTCTGAAACCAGTCGTGCTTGCCACCATGTCGAATCAGTTCGCATCCCATCAGTTCCAGTTGCTTCACCAAATCCCGCCGCTTCATGCCAGTTCCAACTGGGCATGTCGTTTGATGTTGGGAACCAATCCCCCGGTGAGTTCCTTGTGCAAATCCAACAAATGCTCCTTCAGATCCTCAAACGAAGTTCCCTGGGTGACATAGTCAGGAAACTCGTCCAGAAACCCGAGCCAAAGCTCATCATCATTCCAATAGGTGATCGATGCTGAAGGATTCATACTCACAACGTTTCAGAACATTAAACACTGAAGGCGTCTTCCACCAGTTTTTCCTGCTCCAGCGTGTGGATGGCTTTTGAACCGGCGGCAGGGCTGGCGCTGCGTTCGCGTCCGGCGTAACGAACAACGTGATTGGTCAAATCCTCCAGACGATGGCGGATGAACATCCAGGCACCCATGTTCTCCGGCTCCTCCTGGCACCAGATCCACTTCTTCTGGGCGCGCGGATAACGTTTCACGATCTGCCAGATCATGTTCACATTCAGCGGATAAAGCTGCTCCACACGAATGATCGCCGCATTCTTGATCTCGTTCTCCTTGCGGAAATTGATCAAATCGTAATACACCTTGCCCGAGCAGAAGATCAGCCGCGTGATGCGGTTTGGATCAAGGTCTGGGCTTTCGTCGTCCAGGATCTCCTTGAACGCCGTGCCTTCGGCCATGTCTTCGATCTTGCTCACTGCCTGAGGATGACGCAGCAGACTTTTCGGAGTCATGATCACCAACGGCTTGCGGAACGCCCGCTTCTGCTGACGACGCAGCATATGAAAATACTGGGCAGGCGTGGTCAAATTCGCCACCTGAATGTTGCATCCCGCGCAAAGCTGCAGGAACCGCTCGAGCCTCGCACTGCTGTGCTCAGGACCCTGGCCTTCATAACCATGCGGAAGCAACATCACGATGCTGCTCGGCTGCTGCCACTTGCTCTCGGCACTGGCAATGAACTGGTCAATGATCACCTGCGCCCCGTTGGCAAAGTCGCCAAACTGGGCTTCCCAGCAGATCAACACATTCGGTGTCAGCAACGAATAACCATAGTCAAAACCCAACACCGCCACTTCGGATAGCAACGAGTTGTAAACGCAAAACTTGCCCTGCTCTGCCTGAATGTTTTGCAACGGGATGTAGCGCTCGCGGTTGTCGTTGTCATACAACACACAATGACGTTGACTGAACGTGCCACGACGTGTGTCCTGACCGCTCAAACGCACGCCAAAATTCTCCGCCAACAAGGTGCCAAAGGCCAGTGCTTCAGCATGTGCCCAGTCAAATCCGCTTCCCGCTTCCAACGCCTTTTTGCGAGCCGCCAGAAACCGTTTTTCGATCGTCGGATGCAACTTGAACCCGGGCGGCGGTTCCACCAGCTTCAATCCAAGCTCGCGCAACGCCCCTTGCTCAATCCCGGTCACCACCGGCTCATGCGAATAACTCGGCTGCGGCTGCGCGGTTGAACCCTCAAAAGGATTGCTGCCCTTGCTCTTCTCATCCGTCGCAAGCTCCTGGAAACCCTGTTCGAGGTCGGCCTCCAGCTCTTTGCGAATCGCTTCCGCCTCTTCCACCGTCAGCACACCACTCTCAATCAACTGCTTCTCAAAAATGCTCGAAGTCGAAGGCTGTTCTGCAATCGAACGCGCCATGTTCGGCTGCGTGAACGACGGTTCATCCGTCTCGTTGTGTCCGTGACGACGATAACAAACGATGTCGAGAATCACATCCCGACCAAAAGCCTGACGGAACTCGATCGCAAACTGTGCCGCATAAGCCACATCCAGCGGCGAGTCGCCGTTCACGTGAATCACCGGAGCCTCAATCATCTTCGCCACGTCCGTGCAATAATCCGAAGAACGCGCATCCGCAGGCGATGTCGTGAAACCGATCTGGTTGTTCACGATGATATGAATCGTCCCGCCGGTGCGGTAACCCGGCAACTGCGAAAGGTTCAACACCTCCGCCACCATGCCCTGACCGGCAAATGCCGCATCCCCGTGAATCAAAATCGGGATCACCTTTTTGCGCGCCACCGAGTCATCCAAATGACGTTGACGTGCCCGCGCCTTGCCTTCCACGACCGGATCGACCGCCTCAAGGTGACTTGGGTTCGCCGCGAGGCTGATCTGCACCTCACCACCGATCTTGGTCGTGCGACGCGTCTCAAATCCCAGGTGATATTTCACGTCCCCATCACCCGCCACCATGTTCGGCACATAGTTTTCCGAAAACTCATAAAACAGCGTCTTCAGCGGCTTCTTCAAAAAGTTCGCCAGAATGCTCAAACGTCCACGGTGGGCCATTCCCATCACGATTTCTTGGGCACCCAACTTCGGCAAGCTCTCAAAAATCGTCTCCAACGCCACCATCAACGACTCCCCGCCTTCCAGCGAAAAGCGCTTCTGCCCCACATAACGCTTGTGCAAAAAGCGCTCAAACGTCTCCGGTTGCAGCACCCAACGCAAAATGTCCGCCTGTTTCTGCGCAGGCAATGCCGGGGCATTCACCCGCGCTTCAATGCGCTCACGCAGCCACCAGCGCACATCACGATTGTTGATGTGCATGAACTCAAAGCCGATCTTGTCACAATAAATGCGCCGCAGATCCGCCAGCATCTCACGCACCGTCGAACGACGACCTCCATCAAAAAATTGAGAGGAAACCTCCAGCCCAAGCTCCTCTTCGGTAAATCCAAGACCTTCAGCCGTCAGCGCGGGCACCTCAGGTGCCTCCTTCGCCAGCGGGTTCAGCCAAGCCGCTGTGTGTCCATTGCGACGAAAATCCAAAGCCGCATTGGTCACCTTGGTGCGGAATGCGATCACATCCTCCGAGAGCGCTGCTCCACCTTTTGCCGTTGTCGTAGCCTCAGATGCAACGCCTTCCGGCGATTTTTGGGCAAGTCCGAGTTCAAATCCTTCGAAAAACGAAGCCCAGGCGGGCTCAACGCTATGTGTGTCGTTTTTCCAGGCGAGATACTTCTCTTCGAGCAGGTCTACGTTCGCTCGGTAGGGCAAAGTGGCATTCATGATGGGCTGTCAGGGATGGGCAGTATGGCGCATTTGAGATTTCGTGAAAGTAGAAAAGTGATATTTTGAACCCCATCTCGACTGAATGACACTCATTCAGGCGAAATGTGCGGTAAAACACTAGAATCGCCGCTCCGCCTGCACTTGGACGATACTTTGTCCTTGCAACTTGCGTGCCGTCTTTCCTACGCTTTGGTCCACCCTGCGCATGATTGAAGTTACCAATCTCACCAAACACTACGTCGGCCGCACTGCGGTCGATAATCTTTCCTTCCACGTCGAACCTGGTGAGGTCGTCGGTTTCCTCGGCCCCAACGGCGCCGGCAAAAGCACCACCATGCGCATCCTCGCCGGCTACCTGCCGCCCAGCGAAGGCAGCGCCAAGGTCAATGGATTCGACACCTTTAAACAATCCATCCAGGCGCGACGCAGCCTCGGCTACATGCCCGAGAACGCCCCGCTTTACCTCGACATGCGGGTCAAGGAATACCTCCATTTCCGCGGTGCCCTCAAAGGCCTGGCCGGACGAGATTTGCGCCGCCGCACCGGCGAAGTCATGGAAGCCTGCTCCCTTGAAGACGTGCGGCGGAAAATCATCGGCAACCTCTCCAAAGGTTTTCGTCAGCGCGTCGCCCTTGCCGACGCCCTGCTTGGCCGCCCTCCACTCCTCATTCTCGACGAACCCACCAACGGACTCGACCCCAACCAGATCAAACAAATCCGCGAGCTGCTGTTCACCTTCAAGTCGCGTCAGACCATCCTTCTTTCCACCCACATTCTCAGTGAGGTCGAAGCCTGCTGCGACCGCATCCTTCTTCTTCATCACGGTAAACTGCGCGCCAACGACACCCCGCAAAACCTGGTCAAACGACTCCGCGTCACCAGCGACGTCCATATTGAACTCAGCGGCGGCAAAGACCACGAAAGCCACCTCTCCCAAATCACCGGCGTGCGCAAAATCACCGCCGACAAAAGCGAAGCGCCCTGGCACCGTTTCACCCTTCGCGTCGAAGCCCGCGCCGACATCCGCGAAGCCCTCTTCGACCTCGCCCTCAAACAAAAATGGCAGGTCCGCGAACTCCACCGCGAACTCCCCAGCCTCGAAGACGTCTTCACCGAGCTCACCATGAGTGATCACTAAAAGAGGTTTCCGTTTTATTCAGGCTCAGTTCTTTAGCCTTTATCCCTTATCCTTTATCCTTTCAAGATGTCCGTTTTATTCACCCTGTTCTTCAAAGAACTTCGCTCCTTCTTCTACTCTCCAGTTGCCTACGTGGTGCTGGCCATGGTCGCAGCGATCAACGGCTTCTCGTTTCGTGGAGCCATTGCCGCCCTTGAAAGCGGTCCCCAACAAGGCAGCCTCATCACCTTCACCTTCACCTCCCCCTGGTTCTGGTGGTCCTACTTCTTCGTCTTTCCGCTGCTGACCATGCGACTGTTCGCCGAAGAACGAAAACTCGGCACCTGGGAAACCCTCTTCACCGCGCCTGTGCGCACCTGGCAGGTCGTCATGGGCAAATACCTCGCCGCCGTCTTCTTCTATTGCCTCCTCTGGATCCCCAGTGTCCTTAACTTTTTTGTGTTTCAATGGATGACCGCCGGAGCTGCGGACATCCCCGCCGGAGCCCTCTACACCACCTATCTTCTCCTCTTCTTCATGGGCCTCTTCAACCTCGCCGTCGGCTGCTTCACCTCCTCGCTCACCTCCAACCAGATCGTCGCTGCCGTTCTCTCGTTCACCTTCAGCCTGCTCCATTTTGTCGTCGGCATTTTTGTGCTCTACCTTGGTCGCCGCGTGCCTGATGCCTTCATCGACCTCGTCCATTACATCGCCACCAAGGAACACATCGAAGTCTTCACCAGCGGCCTTCTCGACACCCGACCACTCGTCTACTACAGCAGCCTCGCCTTTCTCTTCCTGGCCCTCACCCACTATGTCCTCGAGTTCCGCCGCTGGAGAGTCTGATTCCCCTGCATTTCCTCCCCCTTTAGCCTTTATCCTTTCGCCTTTATCCTTTCTTCAATGCCCCATTCTTCTCCCGCCTCTCCCCCTCCGACCCCTAAAGTTGGCCGCTTCAGCATCGGCCTCAACGTCGTGTTGCAACTCGTCCTGCTGCTCGCCCTCTTCGGCATCGCCAACTACCTCAGCTACCGCCATTTCATTCGCCAGGATCTCAGTCCCAACAAAGACTTCACCCTCAGCGAATACACCCACAACTACATCAAACGCCTCTCCAAAAACGTCGATCTCACCCTGATCTACACCCGCGAATCTCCGGCCATGCAGGAGGTCCGCAGCCTCCTCGAATCGTATCGCGACATCAAAAAGAACCGCATCTCCACCGAAGAAATCGATCCCGTCCGCGACATGGAACGCGCCGAGGAACTCAAGCTCAAACACAACATCACCCTGCAAGGCAACGGCATCCTGATCGAGGCCAACAAACGCATCAAATTCATCCCCGAAGAAGACATCATCATTCGCGGCCTCAGCGGCAATCGCGACAACCCCAGCGTCGACTTCCGCGGCGAAGACGCCGTCACCTCCACCATCATCAACCTCCTCGAAGGCGAAGCCCAGCGCCTCTACTTCATCACCGGCAAAGGTGAAGCCAGCGGCAAAGGACCTGAACTTCCCTTCGTCGCCCTCAGCGCCATTGGCACCCTGCAAAACTTCGAAGTCGCCCCCCTCAACCTCACCGAAGTCACCACCATTCCCGACGACGCCAACGCTCTGGTCATCGTCGGACCCAAATACGATTTTAGCGAAACCGAAATCAAAATGATCGAGACCTATTGGGCCACCGAACGCGCCGCCCTCTTCATCCTTCTCGATCCCAACGGCCAGACCCCGCGCCTCCGCCAGTTCATCAGCACCCACGGTGTCACGCCACGGCCCGACCGCGTCCTCTACGCCGAAAGCACCGCCACCGGTCCTCGCAAAGAATTCAGCGTCAACGCCAACTTCTCCGCCGACTCCCCCATCACCCAACCCCTTCAAACCGTTACCACCACCTTCAGCGGCCAGACCCAGTCCCTCGACGTCAAAACCGAATCCCCCGAACTCCGCGCCCGCCAGATCGAAGTCCTCCCCCTCATCACCGCCAACGAACGATTCTGGGGCGAAACCCGCTTCCTGCTCGACCTGCCACGCGTCGACCCCGAAGACACCCAACCTCCCGTGCACCTCGGTGCCAGCATCGAACGTGGCCACGTCCGTGATGCCCGGCTCCGCGTCGACAGCGCCCGCATGGTCATCGTCTCCAACGCCCTGCTCCTCGATCCCGCCACCCGGCTCGACAACCATCAGACCTTCGTCATCAACAGCCTGAACTGGATGCTCTCCCGCGAAAAACTCATCGGCATCCCCTCCATCCGCAAACAAACCTTCCGACTCGAACTCACCGCCGACCAACGCACCAAAATCTTCTGGGTCACCGCCCTCGTTCTCCCCGGCAGCATCCTCGCCCTCGGCTTCATGATCTGGAACTTCCGTCGCGCGTAGCGGCCAACTCCTCCTCTTACTCTTACTCTTACTCCTCCTCCTACTCCCCAGCCAGCACGCCTCAAACCGCAGCGTCACCAATTCAAAAAAACTCGTCCTCGTCCTCCTACTCGAACTCGTCCTCGATACACCGGTCTCCCACTTCCCCTCCACCTTCAACCATGCGTCTGTCCACCACCCTTCTGCTTCTCGTCCTCGTCGCCGGGTTGTTGATCTTCATCATCGCTGTGGAACACGAAGCCCCCGGCACCCAGGAAAAACTCGAGCGCCAGATCCGCCCCTTCAGCTTCCAACCCGACGAAGCATTTCAAATCGAAATGAACACCGGCGAGGACCAAATCACCCTCCAGCGCACTCCCTCCGGATGGCTGATCGAGCAGCCCATCAAAGACCACGCCAACCCCGACAAAATCAAAACCCTCCTCGAAGCCGCCGCCAACCTCGAATGGCTTCAAACCTTCCAACGCAAAGACCTCGGTCGCGGCGATCTCAGCGACAGCGGCCTCAACGATTCTGCCCCACTCTTCACCATCAAAAACGACAAAGGTGAAACCCTCGCCACGCTTCGTCTCGGTGCCGCCTCCGCCATTGAAGGCGCCATCTACGCCACCTCCGACCCGAACCCCGAGCCCCAATCCCTGCACCTGACCCGCAGCCCCCTCAGCAACCTCCTCCCGATCAACGCCGCCGAATGGCGCGACCAACGACTCCTTCGTGTCAAAGCCGACAACGTCCTCTCCCTCTCGCTCGACACCGCGACCAGTGCCATGGAATTCGAGCGCGACCCGGCCACCCGCTCCTGGAACCTCATCAAACCTCTGCGCACCCGCGCCAGCAACGAACGCGTCAATGCCATCCTCGGTGCCATCCTCAATCTCGAGTCTTCTCCTCCGCAGCCCAACACCCCGAAACCCGGCGACTCCACCCTCGCCCCGCTCGTCATCCGCATCACCACCACCAACGATACCAAGCCGAAAGAAATCACCCTTCAGGCCAATGCCGATCCCACCCAGCCCGTTCGCGCTGAGATCAATGACCGACCCGACCACTACCAAACCACCAACAAAGCCCACGACCTCTGGCGTCTGCAACCCAACCACCTGCGCGACCAGCAGCTCGCCCGCTTCGACGCCGCCTCCGTCCTCAGCCTGCGCATCCAAAGCGTCAACCACGGCGAAGTCCTCATGAATAAAGTCAGCGGAGAGTGGATGCTCAAACGATTCGGCAAAACCGAGCCCGCCAATCACGAACGCATCGCCCAACTGCTCGACCGTTTGAACATCGAGCAAATCCGCGAGTTCATCAGCGACTCCGCCACCAACCTCGAACCCTACGGCCTCGACAAACCCTTTCTCGAAGTCTCCTGGGACATCGCCCAAACCACCACCACCCTCACCTTTGGCAGCGGAGCCGACAATCAGGTCTTCGCGCGCTACAAAGACGCCCCCCACGTCTATCGTATCAGTCCCAGCCTGTTCACCGCCATCCCGCCCGACATCACCAAATGGCGCAGCACCAAGATCATCAACGCCAGCGTCTTTGCCGCACGCCGACTCATCATCGCCAAAGGCGAAGCCCCCGCGCTCACCCTTCAATACCAGGCCGACCAATCGAGCTGGACGGGCACCCTCGCCAACAACGACATCACTCCAAAAATCGACACCGCCGCCGCCAACGAATACCTCCAGCAACTCCTCAACTTCACCGCCAGCGACTGGAGTTCGGATCGACGCGATGCCTATATCGCCCTCAAAAATCCCACTCTCACCTTGCAGCTCACCCTCGTTCAGGCTGGCGAAGATGAGAACAACGCCAAAGCCCAAACCCTCATCTTTGCACCCACCCAACCCGGCATGGACACCGCCATCTATCACGGTCGGCTCGACGGCGACCCGGATACCTTCCTCATCACCCGCGAACTTTATCGCCAGCTCACCGTTCCGCTGATCAAGGAATAGCTCATCAAGCTGAATCCCTGCACGGCTCGCGAGGAAAACCCACCTGCAAGTGGAGGCAGAACCGTATCCCTTCCACTGCGCTTTCGCCCATTTTCTCACCATGAAATTCCCCTACCTCTTCGCCCTGTTTGGAATCAGCCTCCCCTTCCTCGCCACCGCCCAAACCCTGGAATCCCAATTGCAGGAACGTTCGAAAGCATTCGCGGCCACGGCGGACGAGGGAATCAAAAAGGACTATGCCGATGGAATCCAGGCCGTCAGAGAATCGGGCGTCGTGCAGGGTGCGATCCAGGTCGGTGATCAAGCCCCCGATTTCTCTCTGAAAAATCCGCAAGGCGAAGTCGTCCAACTATCCACTTTGCTGAAGGACGGACCCGTCGTGCTCGTGTGGTATCGGGGTGGCTGGTGCCCGGCCTGCAATCTCACCCTGGCCGCCCTTCAAAAAGCACTGCCGGACATCCAGGCAACGGGAGCACAACTGGTCGCGCTGACCCCGGAATTGCCAGACAAGTCATTGACCACCATAGAAAAGCGCGCCCTGCAGTTTCCCGTGTTGACCGATCTGAATCACGAAGTGGCCAAACGTTACAAGGTCGCCTTCAACCTCACTCCCGAAGTCGCGGCACGCTACAAAGCGCAGTTCAACCTGGCCGAATACAACGGCACGGAAGCAGGTGATACCATCCTGCCACTGGCCGCCACCTATATCATCGATCCCTCGGGCGTGGTTCAATACGCCTTCCTTGATGCCGACTATCGCAAACGTGCCGAACCCAGCGAGATCGTGACCTTCCTGCAAAAGATGAAAAGTGCGACCAAAACCAAATCAGCCGACTAACACATCAACGTTAGCGACAAAGGGCGTGTTCGAAAGCCTATGCCACCTCGGAACCTGCGCTAATTCCGTGTCTGCCTCCATACAAACTGTTGAATGGCGGAGCGTGTTGAAGACTCCCAATTCAGCACTAAAACACTCGCAAGGAGATGACGCTCAATCTGAACCTTTCTGCGGCAAACTAGATGGCTCGCAAGGATTCCAGAGCTTTTTGAACCCGAATCCTTGAAAGTCTTTCAGGTTCGCCGTAGCGAATTCAGTGACACCGAACGCAATCAAGCTGAGTGCTGTTCTCGTGCCATAGATGCGACGACGGGCAAAATCAGAACCAGCAGCCATTTGCCATAGCGCGGTATGCAGATCACGGCTTCTGGGTGGGAAGCCAAGAATTCTCCAATTGGGGTGTTGCCGGTAGCTGTCAACAACGCTTGCTGCTTCCTTGGAGGACAGGGGCTTCTGCAAGACCGCCGGGTTGCGCAAATGCAGGTAAAATTCAGTCAGGATGAATTCGCTGATCCCTACATCCTCACGAGAAGAAAGCGATTCCAAAAACTGGCTGGCCCGCCCATGAAACGGCGAGGCTTCCGAGTAGCTGTAAAGCAGTATATTGGCGTCCACGGAAATCATCATCAGGACCAGCGAGGTTCAGCGTCCTCAAAGGCAATATCGCGCAACTCTTCTGCGTTCAACCCTTTCCAGCCCACCTCTTTTGATTTGGGAGGATGCCAAGCCTTGGTCGCGGGCGTGATATCAGCAGGGTAAACTTCCAGTAGTAGTTCAGCACCGCGCCTGAAAGTTTCTGCAAGCGACCACTCGCGCCTCTTGGCGAACGCCTTGAGATCTCGAAAAAGTTCTTCAGGAACTTGAATTTGAGTCTTCGTCATGCCATCAATTTACTTCTCCATCAATTTGATGTCAACGCGAACTACCGACCCGACAACGTTAGATTTGCTTTCGTGAAGCGCAACACCTTGAAAATCAACACTTTCCTAGCGGAGTGGGCTTTCAGGCTGGAGGAGCGGAGAGGGTGGGATTCGAACCCACGTTAGCTTGCGCTAAGGCAGTTTTCAAGACTGCAGCCATAAACCACTCGACCACCTCTCCAGATAGTTTCGGGACTATTCGGAAGACAATACTCCCAAACCTCCGCTCGTCCAGCATAAGTGAGGTGGAGACAGGTTTTCCTCTCCTCTCAAAAACGACCGATGTTCGTCACCTCCAAACAGGCAATTTCCGGCGGACACCAAAATCGCACGTGCTGGTCCACCGTGCCGATCCCACGATTGACGTGCAACTGCATCGGCCCGACCCGATACAGACCGGCCTGATAACGCTTCCCATACCTCGGTAAAATCAACGCACCCCATCCTGGCACACGCACCTGCCCGCCATGGGTGTGACCTGAGCATTGCAGCACAATGGAAGCGTCCTTCGTCAGAATTTCCGCATAGTCTGGCTCGTGCATCAGCATCAACACCCGGTCATCACCCTTCAAACCACGCCGCGCTTTGGCCCAATTCGGATAGCCACCCCAAACACTGTCCAGTCCAGCCACGACAATCTCCCCATCCGCACATCGAACCCGCGAATGCTCGTTGGTCAGCACTCGAATCCCGTGCCGTTCCAAGGCCACTCTTACCCGATGAGGCTGGTTCCAGATGTCGTGATTCCCCAAACAGGCAAAGGCTCCGAACTTCGATTTCAATCCACCGAGCACCTCACCCAATTCTTCCACACGTCGGCTCGAGCTGGTGATGAAATCGCCCGTCATAAAAATCACATCCGGCTCCACGGCGTTGGCCTTTCCACACAGTGCTTCAAATATCCGATCTCAAACAACGGATCGAAATGGAAATCGGTCAGCCCGACCACACGCAAGTTGCGAGGCGCATTTGCCCCTAAATCCAGCTCCAGCGCATACCTTTCCACCCTCACCCGATGGCGTTCCACCAAGGTCCCATAACCATACGCACCACCACCACCAATCATCAAACCTGGAACCGCCAGCCAATACTTCTGAATCAACTCACGCCGCGACATGCCTGCCCGATGCAATGATGGATCGGTTGGAGGAGCAGGCATCCTTGGCGGTCTCAATCGAATCACTTCTCCCCCAAACACCACAGCGCCTGCTGGGTGCGGATCAACAATCGATTCCCCACCACGGCCGGACTCGCCAACGACCGATCATCAAGATCATTGGTGCCGAGCAGCTTGAACTTCTTCCCGGCCTCCAAGACATAACCGCCGCCTGACTCGTCCTGGACATAAATTTTCCCATCGGCATACAGCGGCGAAGCTGAAGTCTGCCGAGCCACACGCTCCTGCCAATGCACCTTCCCGGACATCGCATCCGCACAGGTCACCAGACCGTTGTCGGCCACCATGTAAACCTCATCGCCAATCAACAACATCGAAGGCGTCAACGGCGCGCCGCGGCCCGTCATCTCCCACGCGACATGCGAATCCGTCACATCCCCTTTGCCATCCACACGAATCGCCAAAGCCTTCGCCCGGTCATACCCCGTGCTCATGAAAATCATCCCGTGTCCAAACACCGGCCGCGGCACCACCGAATACCCTTCGTAGTTCACACGCCAGATCTCGCTGCCGTCCAAAGGATTCAACGCACTCACGCCGTTGCTTCCAGGACAGACCACCTGCTTCTGCCCCCCCACTTCAATCACCAGCGGCGTGCTGAACGAAAAAGTCCTCCTCGCGTCCGTGACCCGCGACTTTTTCCAACGCACCTCGCCCGTCGCTGCGTCCAATGCCGCCATGAAAGGAGCCTTGCCCGCGTCCGCAAGAAAAATCAGCAATCCATCCACCAACACCGGGCATCCGCCATTGCCATGAACCGGCGCATAAGCCAGTTCCGTGCTCTTCCACAAAAGCCCGCCACTCTCATCAAGGCACACCGTCCCAAAGTGACCGAAATGCGCAAAAATCTTGCCATCGGCAAACACCGGGGTGGCACTCGCATAACTATTTTTTTGATGCATCCCCAACGCCTGCGGTTTCTCCAGCTTGAACACTTCCTTGTCCCACAAAACCGCCCCATCCGACGCATTCAAGGCCAGCACCCGTAATGACACATCCCCTTCCAATGCCGCCGAATCCCCATCAGTAGTGACCGCATTGGTCAGATAAATCCGCTCACCCACCACAATCGGCGACGACCAAGCCTTGCCCGGCAACTCCGACTTCCACACCACATTCTTTGACGGCCCCCAGGCCACCGGCAAACCCACGGCCTGCGAATGCCCGTCCGCCCTCGGACCACGAAACTCCGGCCAGTCTTCCGCGCCCACATCGCCCCCCATGAAGAGTGCCCCGACCGCCGTCAAAAGATGCCATCGCATAAAGTTCATTCCACTTAAACGCAGCCACCGTCCAATTTCACTGACGCTTTTCACATTTTCAATCACACCGCAATCGGAGCCTTGATGCCCGGCCACGGATCATAATCCTCCAGCGTGAAGTCTTCAAACGTGAACCCATCAATGTCCTTCACCCCGGGATTGATACGCATCACCGGCAAAGCCTTGGGCTCCCGGGTCAGCTGCAATTTCGCCTGCTCCAAATGGTTCGCATAAAGGTGCAAATCCCCAAACGTGTGGACAAACTCACCGGGCTGCAAGTCGCATACCTGCGCCATCATCATCGTCAACAACGCATAACTCGCGATGTTGAACGGCACCCCCAAAAACAGATCCGCGCTGCGTTGATAAAGCTGACAACTCAACCGTCCGCGATCGACAAAAAATTGAAACAAGAGATGGCATGGCGGCAGCGCCATCTCCCCGATGCGCGACACGTTCCAGGCACTCACGATATGCCGACGCGAATGCGGGTCCCGCTTGATCCGTTCCACCACCTCCGCGATCTGATCATGCTCCTTGCCATCCGCCCCGCGCCAGCGCCGCCACTGTTCCCCATAAACCGGTCCCAGATTGCCCTCCTCGTCCGCCCATTCATCCCAAATCGTCACCTTGTTCTCCCGCAGATACGCCACATTGGTATCGCCCTTCAAGAACCACAACAGCTCATGAATGATCGACCGCAGATGCAGTTTTTTGGTCGTCAGACACGGAAACCCCTGGCTCAAATCATATCGCGACTGCTCACCAAACACCGAGTAGGCACCCACCCCCGTCCGGTCTTCGCGGAAACTCCCGTGCTCCAGCACCTTGTGCAACAATCGATGATACTCCTGCATAGAATCTCAAAAAATTAAACCTTGCCGCCCGGCCTCTCACCCTTAGCAGCCCCGCCAAAACGTTCAACTTGTCATTATTCGTCTCGCCCCCGACTTGATCGCCCCCGTTTCACCTCAGAGCGGATATGCTTGCCCTTCAGAATCCGCTCCTTCACCCCGCGCGGCCGGGGCCGGTTAGCGCGCCGCTTTTTCTCGACCACCGCCCGCTTCGCGAGCCGGGCCTCCTCGCGCTGCTGTTCCAGTTTGTCGCACAATTCCCGACGGGCAATCAACCGGTTCATGCTCTGCGACCGCTGCTGCTGACACCGCACTTCCACGCCCGAAACCACATGACGCAACACCACCGTCGAAGACGTTTTGTTGATCTTCTGCCCGCCCGCTCCCGTTCCGCGCACAAAACTCTCCTCAAGGTCCTCTTCGCGAACACCCAGCTTGGTCATCCTCGCCTGCAAGGCGTCATCATCAGGGGCAGCAGCCATCCGCCCAAGCTACCATAAAGCTAGCAAAAATCATGGCTCAATATTCGGTCGCATCCACTCCCTTCCCTCCCTGCCCCGGTTCGAGAACGCAAAAAAGCGACCCTGTCGAATTGACATCTAGGAAAAAAACCCCCAAAACCTAGAGACAATGCTTTCGACAGGATCGCTTGAGTGAAAAATATCGAATCAATGTCGCTCTGCCAAGTATAAATGTAGCGCCGATTTTGTCATTACGCGCTTTTATTAAGATATGGCCCCCCATTGTAATCACATGATAAGGACGAAAATTTTATCCATCATCATCGCCTTCACGTTCTCTGTGATCGCGTTACAAACTTTCGCACAAGTCCCTGATAACGCCCGCCAGCTCATCACCGCCACCGCCCCGTCATGGGATTCTCACCGTGCCGTGCTGCGCTGCTGGGAGCGCAGCGGTCCCAATGCCCCATGGCAACCCGCCGTCGCCAACAACAGTGGCTGGCCGGTTTTGCTTGGTCGAAAAGGCATGGCCTGGGGCCGGGGCGTTTTCACCCCCACCCGACCCGACATTCCCTGGAAAGTGGAAAACGACGGCAAAGCTCCCGCCGGCATCTTCGAACTCGGCCGCATCTACGGCGAGCAACCCCAGCTTCCCCAAGGCTCCGCCTGGCCTTACTTGCAGATCGGTCGCTGGGACGCCTGGGTCGACAACCCCAAGCTTCGCGAATACAACCAGCATGTTCGCGTCAACCCCAACAACGTTCCGCCTTGGTTCGAATCGCAACGCATGCGACTCGGCGACAGCGCCTACAAATGGCTGGTCGAAATTCGCCACAACAGCAACCCCATCGCCGCCGGTTACGGCAGCGCCATCTTCTTCCATGTCCGTCGTGGACCCGACCGCCCCAGCTCCGGTTGCACCACCATGGAAGTCGGCAATCTGGAACGAATGATCCGCTGGCTACGCGTGGACAAGCAGCCCTACTACGTGCTGCTCCCTCAGAGCGAATACGACAAGCTCAGGCAAAGTTGGAGACTCCCCTGACTAATCCTGCTTCCAGCGAGCATCAAAGAATCCCGCCGCCTTCACCTCACCGGCCCGCAACTCATTCGGAGCAACCGCGATGTTCAACACCGCCCAGTCCGGCAGCTTCGGATTCTGCAACGAATTCGTGCGATCATGCCCCTCGCGAAACGTCAGTCCTGAATTGATCACCACCATCGGTCCCGCGCGCTTGGACATCTCCGGATAAATCATCACCGGCACATGCGAAGCTGCCTCAAACGAAGCACCGCCAACCATCAACTGGTCGCCCTCCCACTTCATCGGCAGATGTTTCATCCGCTGCGCAATGCACGCATTCGAAACATCATCGCCCCATAAAATGAGGTTCTCCTGTTCCGCAAGATCGCTGCCCACTTCCGACGCTTTCACCACCAACGGATCGCCCCGCATCAGCTTGCGCCAGCGCTGGATAAAATGTTCGCTCTCGGCTTTCACCCACGCATCCAACGCCGGACTCCGACCCGGCTTGTCAGGCAACACGATGACAAATCTGCCCCGAAAGGCATCGTCAATGCTCGTCCCGCCCGCCTTCCGCGCCACTCCGTCTGCCGGATCATTCCCGCGCAGTGACCACCCACCATCCTCATCCCTGTCCAGAAAATACACCCCACTCCCGCCCTCTCCGAACAAACTCTCATCGGTAAACTCCATCTCCTGTCCATCTACCGAAACCGTTCTGCTACCTGCGCTTTTTGTATTCCATGGCGGACGAATCACAAACGACTGCACATTGCCCGTGCTCACCTTCAGCATTCCCGAATCCACCTCCACCTCACCTTCCAGCCGCATCTCCTCCCAAGGCTTCAGCACCTCAAGCACCTGCAACCAATGCATCCGCGCATACCGCGCTGACCTCGACTGCAACCACACCTTTTGCGGCAGGGGATCACGCCCCTTCACCATCGCTTCTTCAATCATCGTCGTGATCTGATCGCGCACTTCCGGATGATACTTGTGCTCCATGCCCGGCCCAATCAGATGCTTCAAAACGAAGCCCTCCATCGACAGCACCTCATTCATATACTCTGCCGCATCGCGCTGTTTGTCCTTCTCTCCACTGTAGGCAATCAGCGTTGGCACGTTGAAAAAATTCCGCACATAATTCGGCACATCATAGGTCCCCCACAACGTCTTTTCATAAGCCACCGGCATCTTTTCCGGGGTCAGCTTTTGATAACGCTCCACATCCACAAACCCCGCCCCCGCATGCACCACCGCCCACTGATCCGCGAAATGCGCCCCCATGTGCCAGGCACCCGCCCCGCCCATGCTGAAACCCATCAAGGCCACCCGGTTTAAGTCACCATTGAACCGCTTCAACGCATCCCGCCCGCACTCCAACACATCCGTCTCCCCCGCCGATTTGTATCCGTTACAATAGCGCCCAAACGGATGCACAATGATCGCGGTCTTCGTCTTGAACTCCCCCGCTTTGCCGTTCATCTGGCTCGCAATGAAATGCAAATCCGTCGCCGTATCGCCGCGACCATGCAGCCAGATCCAGATTGGCACTTGCGCCTTGCCAGCACCCCATTCCAATCCTTCAGGAATCTCCACGCCATAAGGCTGCGGTGAATCATCGATATTCGAATAAAACCCCACCACCGTGCGCCCAGGCTTGCCCAACCACGGTGTCTCGTTTTTCTTGATCGACTCAATCCGCGTCGACGCCTCCGCCAGCAATTTGCGCGCCTTTTTCATCCCATCCTCCGGCGTCTTGTCATACCACTCATCGAAGTCGATCGCATAGCGCACCGCCTTCAAAAAAATGTCCGCATCCGCCGCCCGTGCATGTCTTTTCACCGATTGAAAAGCCGCCACCACTCCCGCCAGTTCTTTTTCCAGCTCCGCCTTTTGTTCCACTGAAATGGCCGACTTCGCCGGTGGCGGCAACACCTGCGGCCAAGGTTGCTCCGCCGCAGCCAGCACCGACCCGGCACCCATCAAAATCGCAACCGTCAAACCATTCAAAATCGAGGAAATCATGCAATCACCATTCAAGCGATGCACGACCCCAGCGTCGAGATTATTCTAGGGACCCACACGGATCCGGGGTGTCGTTCTGCACATCTTGCGTAGAACTCAGGTGGGCACGGTTGTTGTTCCGGTCACGAGGTCCGAGCTACATGGCGCCTCGCGTCCGGGTTCTCGGCAAGATGCCGAGAACGACACGCGAGACGCGTATGCTACCCCAATTCAATCCAACTTCCGCGTCCCTCACTTTCCAACGCAATACAACCGGTCCTGCGCACGAATGAGCAACATCCCATTGGTCGGAACAATCGCCGCCCGCACGATGTTATCGCTGTTCGTTCCGGTCACGCCTTCCATGCCGAAATCCGCTTCGAGCAACACTTCCATCGCACTACCGCCCGCCTTCACGACGAACACTTTGCCGAGCTGGTCCACCACATAAATCTTTCCATCCGCACCCGTTGGTGATGCTTCAATCTTCGTCCGGGTCGGGAACTCCCCGCGCCAGATCACGTCCCCCGTTTTCGGCTCAATGCAAGCCAGCGTCTTGCGGTCACTGTCCAGCACATAAAATTTCCCCTGGTAGAACGAAGGCGTGCTCACATCACTGCTCACCTCACGCGCATTCGACGTCCAAAGCGGATCCACCGAGCCCTTCGAATCCAGCTTCACGCCAAACACCGGCTCCTTCTTCGGCGCACAAGCCAAAACCACCCCGTCACCTGCCACTGGGGAAGGCACCAGTCTCCAATGTCCGATCTTGGCCGAGTTCCACGAGTTCAATCTCCACAACTCCTTGCCCGTTTCCGCATCATGACCCGTCATCGTGTCCCCACCGGAAATCAGCATCAAACGTTTGCCTTCAAAAGTGTGAAACACCGGCGATGAAAACGCCTCCAGCGACTCCGCCACCGCATCACTGGCCCGCACCTGACGCCAGATCTCTTTGCCCGTTGCTGGTTCCAGCGCCAAAATGTAGCTCTCGTTCTTGCCGTTCGGATCGCCCTTTTGCATGCCGTTGAACTCAAACGCCTCATTGCGCTGCAGCACCTGGATATACAGCTTGTCACCGTCCAGCACCGGACTCGTCGAATACGTCCACTGCGTCCCAAAGTTCCCGTAATCCTTGCCCAAGTCCCGCTTCCAAACTTCCTTCCCTTCAAAGTCGAACGCCACCAGCACACTGGTCCCATAAAGGAAATACACCAGCTTGCCGTCCGTTGCCGGCGAAGGAGAAGCCAGATTGCTGCGGTCATCGTGCTTGTAACCATCCGTCACCTCATGCTGCCATTTGATCCCGCCCGTTTTGGCATCCACACACATCGCCAGCAGCTTCTGATCGCTTGGACGCGATGAACTTACAAAAATCGAATCCCCCCAAACCGCCGGACTCGAAGCCGCAGGCCCCGGCATGTCGACCGCCCATTTGATCCCATCCGTGCGCGAAAATTTCTCGGGCAAACCCGTCGCCGGACTCGATCCATCATGATTCGGCCCCCGGAAACCCGGCCAGTTTGCAGCGCTTAACGACGCCCCAGCCAGGACCAAACTCGAAACCGATACTGTGCAAAGAGTGGATAGAAAAAACGACTTCATAAGAACAAAAGACACAAGGGTGAGCAATCTAAACGCAATCCGCAGCGCAAATCGCACGACCAAAAAACAAGATTCCGCCACTTTGTTCAAGCCTTAACCGCATCTTTTCGCCCCAATCCGTTCATCCCCCTCCCGCACCAGCCAACTCATTCTTTAGCCCTTACCCTTCATCCTTTATCCTTTCCTTGACTCCCTCCCAATAAAACCCGACACTCTATTCTACATCTACATCGCAGGGGTGCCCGTTGGTTGGCTGAGACTTCGTTCCTGGAAAGACGAAGGACCCTTTGAACCGGATGCGGGTAATGCCGCCGTCGGGAGCAAAGAATCGCTCAGTCCATTCACCGCCATGCCGCCTCCAGCCGCATGGCTTTTTCATTTCAGAGACTCAGAGATTTATCCTTTAGCCCTTATCCTTTATCCTTTCACGATATGATTGCCTCCAACGAATCCTTCGAACCCCATTCCAGCGAACAACTCCCCAACAGCCGTCGGGTGTATGTTGAAGGTCAGTTGCATCCTGAAATCCGCGTTCCCATGCGCGAGATCACCCAGTCCCCCACCAAAGCCTTCAACGGCAATCTTGAAGAAAATCCCCCCGTCCGCGTTTACGATTGCTCCGGTCCGTGGGGAGATCCCGATTTCAAAGGCAACTCCGACGAAGGCCTCCCTGCCCTGCGTCGCGACTGGATTCTCAAACGCAACGATGTTCAACCCTACGACGGCCGCAAAGTCCTCCCTCAGGACAACGGTTACCTCACCGAGAAACACGTCGAATTCGCCTCCCAGTCCGAACGCGCCAACAAGTTTATCGAATTCCCCGGCCTCACCGCCGAACGCCGTCAGCCTCTACGCGCCAGTGCCGGCCATCCCGTCACCCAACTCTGGTATGCCCAGCAAGGCATCATCACCCCCGAGATGGAATACATCGCCATCCGCGAAAACATGGGCCGTGCCCGCATCGCGGACATGAAAGACGACATCCTGCGCAACCAGCTCGACAAACAGCATGTCGGCTCCGCCCAGCAGCAAAACGAATACACCCCCGGCATCTTCAAACGTTTCCCGCAGCGCATTCCCGACGAAATCACCCCTGAATTTGTCCGCGACGAAGTCGCCTCAGGCCGCGCCATCATCCCCCTCAACATCAACCACCCTGAGTGCGAACCGATGATCATCGGCCGCAACTTCCTTGTCAAAATCAACGCCAACATCGGCAACTCCGCCGTCGCGTCCAGCATCGAAGAAGAAGTCGAAAAAATGCGCTGGGCCACCAAATGGGGCGGCGACACCGTCATGGACCTTTCCACCGGCAAAAACATCCACGCCACGCGTGAATGGATCCTGCGCAACAGCCCCGTCCCCATCGGCACCGTCCCCATCTATCAAGCTCTCGAAAAAGTGAACGGCAAAGCCGAAGACCTCACTTGGGAACTCTATCGCGACACCCTCATCGAACAAGCCGAACAAGGCGTCGATTACTTCACCATCCACGCCGGCGTCCTTCTCCGTTTCGTCCCCCTCACCGCCAGCCGCATGACCGGGATCGTCAGCCGCGGCGGTTCCATCATGGCCAAATGGTGCCTCTCCCACCACAAGGAAAATTTCCTCTACACCCACTGGGACGACATCTGCGACATCATGGCCGCGTATGACGTCAGCTTCTCCATCGGCGACGGACTCCGCCCCGGCTCCATTGCCGACGCCAACGACAAAGCCCAATTTGGCGAACTCGAAGTGCAAGGCGAACTCACCAAACGCGCCTGGGCCAAAGGCGTGCAGGTCATGAACGAAGGCCCCGGCCACGTCCCCATGCACATGATCGAAGAGAACATGGCCAAACAGCTCGAATGGTGCCACGAAGCCCCCTTCTACACCCTCGGCCCCCTCACCACCGACATCGCACCCGGCTACGACCACATCACCTCCGGCATCGGTGCCGCCATGATCGGTTGGTATGGCTGCGCCATGCTTTGCTATGTCACCCCCAAAGAACACCTGGGACTCCCCAACAAAAAAGACGTCAAAGACGGCGTTATCACCTACAAAATCGCCGCCCACGCCGCCGATTTAGCCAAAGGCCATCCCGGTGCCCAATACCGCGACAACGCGTTGAGCAAAGCCCGCTTCGAATTCCGTTGGGAAGATCAATTCAACCTAGGCCTCGACCCCACCACCGCTAGAGACTTCCACGACGAAACCCTCCCCCAAGACGGCGCCAAAACTGCCCACTTCTGCTCCATGTGCGGGCCGCATTTTTGCAGCATGAAGATCACCGAAGACGTCCGCAAATACGCAGCCGAACAGGCGATTTCGGAGGAGGAAGCGCTGGCGAGAGGCATGGAAGAGAAAAGCAAGGAATTCGTTGAGGGCGGAGCAGAGGTTTACACACCTGCCTAATCGAGTTATAAAGTCATCACCATGATCCAAGCCGAAGATCTCGTTGGCCAGGAATGGGCGGAATGGTATTCGCTCACTCCTGAACAACGCTGGCTGGAAAGTGAACGTCTCTGGCAAACCTATCTCGCCTTAGGAGGAAGCCTTGATCCCGAACCCGATACTCAAAGTCCTTTCTTCGATGCACGAGCACCAGGTCCGCTGCCTGCTCATGGGCGGCCAGGCCTGCGTATTTTACGGCGCGGCCGAGTTTAGTCGCGACACCGATCTCGCCATCCTCGCCAGCGAAGCCAATGCGGAAAAGTTGCTTCAAGCCTTGGCCGCGTTACAGGCCAGCGTTGTCGCCGTTCCCTCTTTCGATCTCCAATACCTTCATCACGGCCACGCCATCCACTTTCGTTGTCAGCATCCCGACGCCCAAGGCATGCGGGTCGACGTGATGTCCCGCATGCGCGGCGTCGACGACTTTCCTTCCTTATGGGAACGACGCACCGTCATTGAACTGCCCGACGGCACCCCATGCGACCTTCTTTCCCTTTCTGATCTGGTCCAGGCCAAAAAGACCCAGCGTGACAAAGACTGGCCCATGATCCGGCGTCTCGTGGAATCCCACTACTTTCAAAACCATACTGTTCCCAACGGGTATTAGATCGACTTCTGGCTCATCCATGAAGATCGCTGAAGGACCTTTAACCATGGCGCGGAGCAAGGCAACGAAGATCATCCGCTGGTTGACTCGAAGGTCGAACCGGCCGGAAAGTCTCAATCGTTCTCCAAGGATTAAATTTTCACAGCTAAGGGATGCAGGAGAGGGCAAAGAGTTTGTCAAAGCGCTAGCACTGGTTTACTAAAAGTCCTACACTTAGCATTATCATCTTTAACTTGAGGCAAATTCGAAGCCATGTCCCGAGACCAAAAGTCGGCAAGAGATCTAAAATTGCCACCTTGCCCGCTGCCCAGGCCGGGTGACGAGGTGATCTGGTATACGGACTCAGTTCCTCATCGCGGGAAGCTTGAGGGGCACGGAACGAAGGGGCGTCCGCACGTCAGAAGTGAGCTGCAACATTCCTTTGTATTAGATTCTTTCGATGTCGTTAGGTTACAAGATACTGCCCATCGTAGAGGACCAGCTTGGGAACATCTTCCAGATGGGGGTCGCATTTTTTGTGCAACTGCGTCAGAACAGCAATTGTTTGGCGTCTTGCTTGCTCGACCGGTCCCACCTGGCCCCAGATATGCCGAACTGATTACTGAAATTTGGTCCCGTGGATTTGAAATATTCGTGGTTGGCGGGACTGTTCGTGACGTTTTGGCGGGCAAAGAAACTCACGACGTTGATTTGGTCACCACCATGCCATTAAATAGCGCTTCACGCTTACTTAAGGCGATGTATCGTAGCGACCCCCAAATATCAGACAAAAATGGTTATGTAAGACTCGGTGGAGTGCCAAGATTAGGGGATCCATTTATAGACCTGAAAATGTTTTCGCTTGCGGCCCCAGGAACCGAAAATGCAATCTTCGGTGCTGACTTTTGTAGTGACGTCGGACATCGTGACTTTTCTTGTAATGCGATATATTACGACCCAATTAACGCAGTGCTAATCGATCCATCAGGCAGAGGTATTGAGGACGCCAAAGAGAGCAGACTCTGCTTAGTCTGTGACCAAGCTTCAAGGCGCCCAAAGCAACGGGCACAAATCGTCATTCGTTTCCTAAAATTCAAAATGCGTGGATTCGAAGCTACTGTTGAGACCATCGAAACAATAACGAAAGACTATCTTCCTGATCTTGCGGCTATGGATGGGAGCGAACGATTGCGCTATCTGAAGGCACAAGTGATCAACAAATGTGCACCTGGCGATCGGCAAGCTAAACTTGAACAATTTCGCATATGTATGATTGAGTTTGGAGCTGAACGCGAATGGGTGAAGTTTTTCCAACCACTTGTAAAAGATATTCTTTCATGAACCTAGACTCTGCAATTCATTATTTTTGCAAGCCGGTTGTGAGGCACGCCGATAGGTTCGTTGAATTGGATCCTCACGAAGACATCGGATTTGAGGTAACTCCGTTTGCGGAAATTGAACAGTATTTGAAGAGACATTTCACAACTACGACTGGCCCAGTGGAAATTGCTGGCAGGAGTTACACTTTACCTGTCTTCGTCCCAAAAAATACAGACAAAATTTGCTATGTTTTAGTGGACGGCTCGGGTCTGCCAACAGAGGAGTCTCCGACCAAACAAACAGACACAGAGTGGATAACTGAATATTCTCATTGGATAGCTGAAAAGCTTTCGTTCTCGGAAGGATTGGCGAAAGATCAGGCAGCATACCTAGAGACCGAGTTTTTATCGCCGTCCCTATCTGAGGTGGACCCTTACACTCTTAGTTCGACGAGAAGCGTAACCTGGGAGTATGCGCTCTCAAGAAAAAGGTGTGTCCTATTGGGGGAGCCCGGAACTGGAAAGACAACTTTACTGAGGCGGTGGGCATTAAATTTTTGCAAGGACGTATCTAGAGGAGAGCAGCCAACTTCGATACCTGTCTACTTTCAGCTTCGCGATTGGCAAGATGAGCATAGCGCTAGTCACGCTTTAAATCAGGCTTGTTTTGGTTCAGATGGTGGATCTGACTCAAAAGCCACAATGCGATCACTCTGTCGCGCTGGCAGGGTAGTTCTCCTGCTCGATGGCTTAGATGAGGTTCCTGACTCGAAGCGTCAGGTGATCTCCGATATGATTTCCCGCCTTGCCAACGATTCCCCAATGATCGGAATTATTCTTTCTACCCGCACCGCCTCTTACAAAGGGGATTTTCAAGGGTTTAGTCATTGTTTACTAAGGCCTTTCGAAGACTCACACATGCTAGAATGGAGTTACAAAAAGCTATATTCACATGACCGTTTAAGTTGGCATCGCTTTGTCAGACACCTGAATGAACTGCCTCAAATGAAGGATGCAGCAAGAAATCCGTTTTTGCTTGGATTGCTAGTGCATTTTTATCGCCAAAACTCAGTGCTTCCAAAAGATTCGGCAAACCTGTTATCTAGCTATGTTCGAGCCCTGTCAGGAGAATGGGATATGGTTCGAGGAATTAGCAGGTCAAGCGAATCTTGGGCGGCTCCTGGGAGAAAACTCTCTTCGCTTTGTCGGTTGGCATTTTGGCTGGTAGACTCAAATAGATCTGACTTTTCAACGGAAGAATTCTGCTCCTCCGAAATTAAATACGCTGAACGCGACATTTCACTTCACCTGCTCCCAGCTCTGGTGGAGCACACCGGCCTTTTACAGTGTGTAGACCATCATCGAAGAAGTTGGAAATTTTCGCATCGGACATTGATGGAGCTTTTCGCTGCGAACTACCTAGTTGAGCGTGCGGATGATGTTTCGAGTCTGTTTGTCAATCGTTGGGCGAACCCAACTTGGAGGAGTATTTGGGTCTATGCTTGCGGTCTTGCTCAGGATGCTGGCCACCTAGTTCAGCTAATACTAAACGACAATCAAATAGCCGAGACACACAGGGCCTCTTTGCTGGCGAGAGCTTTTGCACAAAACCTAAATATGAGGGAGAGTGATATTGAAAAGGGTTGTGCTGTAATTATGAAGGCGGTGGACGATTTACTGCGTTCATTTAAGCTCGCACAATCCAGAGAACCGATTGCCAAGGATGTCTTGTGGTGTATCAAACTTAAACATAAGGAATCTCTTGCCAAGTGGGAGAATTTTAATCGCGAGGAAGCAATTGCTTTGTTGTGCGACGTATACGCAGGGCGTTCAGGCGTTTTGGGTAAATATGTCAGGAGTGTTCCAAGTGGATCTGAGTCTCTCGAACTCGTCAAGTTCTTAGAGGGTTTGAGTCAAGAAGGTGATTTCAAAGTGAACGTTGTAGATGATGATGCGTCAGGCACTGGGCTTTTGATTATCTACATTTCCATTCCCGAGCATTCAACTGTCCAAAAAAGTGAATGGGCTTCGACCGACTGGGGAAAATGACGTCAGTGTGCAAAATATGACCGCGTTCCGTGCTTGCCTGTCCCCCCCATATTCTCACTTCAGTTTTAAGGAGAGGCCGATGTCATCGGTAAAATTATATCCGCCGTTGCTAACCAAAGTTCCGAAGCTAAAGAAACCCCATGAACCCCACCCTCTGCATTCTCGGCGGCTGCAATGGAGCGGGGAAGACAACACTCGCGCGAGAATTGCTGCCGAGGCTGGGGTTGATGCGCTTTCTGAACGCGGACGAGGTAGCGCGAGGGCTTTCGCCGCTCGATCCTTCACTCAGCGCATTCAAAGCGGGTCGTCTTGTCCTGGAGGAAGCGCGTTCTATGATCAAGGCCAAGGCGAGCTTTGCTTTTGAGCCGGAAGCCTTGGGAAGGCTGTAGACAGACTGATCGGAGATCAGCCCGAAGGGCGGCGGACTGGGATGTCCGTCGTCAATCGACACTCAGCGGAAAAACCTATGTGGCGTTGATTCGAGATGCGAAAGAAAAGGGTTATCGCATCCTGTTACACTACATTGTCATCGGCTCTGCCACGCAGGCCGTCGATCGTGTGGCGTTGCGGGTGAAATTGGGAGGGCACAATGTGCCGAATGACGATGTGCACCGCCGCTTTGAACGTAGCCGCAGGCACTTCATCGAAGCTTGCCTGCCACTTGCTGATGAATGGGGATTGTGGGATAATCAACAACCACCGCCAAAGCAGATCGCTGACAGCCAAACGTATACCCTCGACCAACTGCTAGCCATGCTCAATTTCCCCAACCTCCAGGAAACGCCTCCCGCTGAAATGTCGGAAATGTCTAAGATCGAGCTCGAAGCCAGCCGCGTCGCAACAGAGAAGATGCTCGACTACTACAAGCGCATTGGCATCAAGGTGACGCCTCAGATGACGCTGGCTCCTGAAAAGCCGAAGCGGACGCGGCGTAAAGTTGGGTGATGCTCTTGCTCTGACCAACTCAACTGCCGAGGAGCTGAGGTGTGCTTCATCTCCCCATGAACTTCCGGTTCTTCCCGGTCGCCGTTTTCGAGTTGTCACCCTACTGAGCTTCGGGGGCTTCAGTGAGAAATGCCAGATCAAAAATAAGCTTGGCCTCTTTGGCGTAGTCGCCTGGCTCACTGAGGATTACTTCGCCTTGCACCCGGTCACCCGTGATCGTGGCTTTGCCTTTCAGGATGGTTTGGTCCGCCTCGTTCTTCTTGGAGAAGACTGCCCCGCCACCGTCCCCCACCAGGTAACGTAGCGTGCCGTCGGGCTTGAAGGAGGCTTTAATATAAGAAGCATTACCTTCCAAGGTCTGCGTCTCTTCCGCGTTCGCCTTTACCACCTGCTCAATCTGTTTCGCCGTCAGCGGCTTGACGGTCGCAATCACAATGATGCGGGGATCATTGAACGATTTCCCTCGCAGTGCGACCACATGGTTATAAACCGTGGGGCGGCCTTGCACGCTGAGACTGGCCTCAGCTTGTGCCGATGCTTCCTGAGCTACGGCGATAACTGGCAGGGTGGTGACCAAAAAAGCCGTGACGGCCATCGAACGAATAAGTGGAAGAATCATATGGCGGATTGGAGCGCTTTGGGAAATCCCTGTCAACCGATCTGGATCAGAATTTGGTAGATGAACGTAGTGATCCATTCGATCAGAACACGACCAACTCCTGGCTGCTGTCTTGCATACGTATTCAGCGATTCAGTTTCGGGCGCAGAGCAGACCTGCCATCCCCTTCTAGAATCCTGCGGGGATTTGTTTCATCGCTTCTTTGATCAGACGATTGGCCTCGGCTTCGATACTTTCGGCATCGGTGGTTTTGCTTTTGGCGGGTTTGGATTCTGCGGATGGTGAAGAAGAAGAAGTCGGAGGATTCGACCAGTCGAGTCCTTGGGTGAAGATTTTGACCGTGCATCCTTTGCCTGCTGGCTGAACCATGATGGTCAGCTCAGCACCATTGAGCTTGCGTTTGAGAATGGCATTGGTTTTCGCCATCAAACCGCCAGGAGTTTCCTTCCAACCTTGCTTCTTCAACTTGGCAGAAAAGTCGTTGGCCACCACGCTGACGGAAGCATCGGAACGAAATCCGATGTGCTCTACCACTTTTTTGTATTCCACATCGACGGCACCCGCAGGAAGAGGAAGTTCAGACACAGGCATTTTCGGTCCGGCATCGACGGGTTTCTCCCTCTCTTCCTCCGAAGCGGCATCGGCATCGGCCTTCTTTGGCATGGCGCTGGCCGGATCGGCTACGGCAACAAATGCACCCTTCGGCAAAGGGGCGGAAAATGTCAGGTCGACGTTCCATTTTTGGTCAAAGGCATCAAGTTCTCCGCCGGTGGCGAGCTGACCTGAAACATGCGTCTCGGTGACTTTAAAATCGATCATCTTGATTTCGCCGACGGCGGAAAAAGGGGATTTCTCATGCGCGGTATGTGCCACTTCGCAACCGAAGATACCACCGTCTTTGAACACGCTGATCATCAGGGCGCTACCCAACTTTTTAAATGCGGCATCAAATTCCGGCTTCTTGGATTTTGATGGATCTTTCTCAGTAAAGATCAGACGAATCGCCGCCTTGTCACTGAATGGCTCGCGTGTTTGCACCACCAGATGCTGGATTTTGCCATCTTTGCCGTCGCCTAGAAAGGTGCCTTTGACGACGGGATTATCTGGAAGTGTCTGCGCTTGCAAACTCCAAGAACTCATGTTAATCGCCAATGCGGCTAAGAGAATCGCGAGCGATGGTGACACAACTGAAGGATAATGTTTCATGATTTTACTGGGACTGTCGAAGTGGCCCGAAATCGTCACTTCATGGTATGATGGTGGGTTCTTTTGTTCGTGTGACCAAGGTTTTGCATTCACGGCAGGTAAACGCTCACAAATTTATCGTTGGCGTTTCCCTTCCAAACCAACTGACCGTTCTCACGTGGCGTCGAGTTTTCCGGTCACCTTGCCTAAACCTTTTCCTCATTGAACGGAACGAAGATATCGAGATGACATACTTTTTCCATCCCGCCGGGATCACCAGTTTCACAGAGGAATCACAGCCATAAGCCCAAGGCCACGTCTCAACTCGCACATATTAACAGTGCAATTGATCAATAGGACAACGCCAACCAATTGGAGCAATAGCAAGACCACACGCCCCATATCCCAATGACGTTTTTGTGGATAGATGATTCATAAATAAATGTGTTCCCATGAACTACTCAAAAACTGTGCTTTTCATCTTCTCGACGCTATTCCTAAAAAGTGATTGCACTTGAATAAGTCACGCTTCTAAGATAGTGGCTATGTCGACGTCTGGCCTGAGGTGCTGCAGCAATCTGTCCGCGGTGACGGGGCGGGTATTTGCATGGAGTGTAGGAGCGCTGGCAAGCTTGGGGATTGCCGCTTTGAATGCAGATGAAGTGCCTGGCACGGTGGATGAGTCCTTCACGGTAAAGGCGGTGCAAGGTGGCAAAATCACTCAACTCGTTCAGCAGCCCGACGGCAAGGTGTTGGTGGCTGGTAACTTTACCAAAGTGAATGGAACGGATCGTGCCTGGGTGATCCGTTTGAATACAGACGGAAGCGTGGATGAGTCCTTCAATTTTACCGCGAGCCCGAGTTGGGAATTCCAGATTACGGAGATGGTTTTGGCGGTGCAGCCGGATGGTCGCATCCTTCTATTCAACAATCATTCCTTTGCGAGCTTGATTCGCCTGAATGTGGATGGCAGCAGCGATAGCAGTTTCGCGCCTCCAGCCATGCATACTTCTTCCGGTCCTGAGGCTCACGCCATCCTCCTGCAGGAGGATGGCAAGATTTTGGTAGGAGGGCGGTTTTCGACAGTCAATGGGACAGCAAGGTCCAACCTGGCGAGGATCAATGCTGATGGGACATTGGACACGACTTTCTCTCTGGCCGTGGGTGGAAGAGTCAAAATGCTGCAGGCCTTGGAAAATGGCAGTGTCCTTATTGGGGGTGAAATCACTACTGTCGGAGGCACCTCCGTCAATAAGGTGGCAAAAATCAACGACAGCGGGCAGCTTGACACCTCGTTTGCACCAGCCCTTGTGCCGGGCGTGACCTCGGTCAACGTGGCCGTGGTGCTGGAGGATGGGCGATTAAGATTGGGGGGAAGTCGCAGTGGGGCGAACAGCGATCCTGCAGGCTGGGTGGCGGGGCTACTGACGAATGGAGAGGTGGATCCCAGCTTTAACACATGGATGAGCACTGAAGGCATTGTAGAAGCACTGGTTCTCAGAAATTTGGAGAGTAGTGGCTATCTGATTGGAGGTGGCTTTACAGATGACAACGGGACGGCGCAATCAGCAGTGCAGTCCTTGGATCAAGGTGGAATGCCACAAGTGGAGGCACAACAGGTTGACATGGTGAACTCGCGAGCTAGCGCGTTGTTGCCATTGGCTGATGGACGGGTGCTGGTTGGGGGCGATGTCGTAACCGTGGGAAATCAGTCCCGGCTGGGTCTGGCAAGATTGCAGGCAAATTTGAGCTTGGATCATGACCATCGCCTGCAATTCACTCACCCAAGGTATCCTGACTCTGAAGATCGTATGGCAACCTTGCGCCTGGAGCGATTGGCGGATGGCCGCGTGGCAACGATGGGGCGGGTTGACGCATTGATTTCGGCTGATGGAAACACCTATCAACCAGTCTCGCCAATCGGGGTGCTGACCGCTGGTCGACAAATCGATGAGGGATTCTCTGCCGCTCCGTCTGGAAGACCTCTAACCATGGCAGAGGCGGTGGCAAGCACCCAGGACGGACAACTGCTGATCGGAGGTGCGACCGACAAAAAAAGCCCGGTAGCAACTGCGCCAGTGTCGCGGTTCTCCTCTGCTGGAGGATGGGATGAGACCTTTTTGATTCAACCATCGTCACTGGAATGGGTTGGTGGCCTTGAAGTGCTGCCAGATGGCAAGGTGATTGGAGGTGGCAACGCCAACTACTTCGTCCCCGGATTGGAGGGAGCGGTAAGAAGATGGTTGCCGGATGGGCAGGAGGATCCGGAATTTGCAGTGACACCGGTTGGGAAAGTGAACCAGGTGAGGCGCCTGCCTGATGGCCGAATTCTAGTGATCGAAAGCCAGATGATAAGGCGCCTGCGCAGCAACGGAGAGGTGGATACCGGGTTCAAGCCTGTCTCGTTTATCGGCGGCTTCATCGAAGAGGTGAAATTGCTTCCAGGTGATCGATTGATCGCCGTAGGAAGCTTCGGCGCGGCGAATGGAGTGCTTGCGAATAGAATGGTGAAGCTTCATGCCGATGGATCGGTGGACACGAGTTTCAACACTTGGGGCGGTCCTAATCATACGGTCCATGATGTGGTGGTTAGAAAGGATGGAGATATCGTGATTGCAGGAACATTTCAGATGGTGGATGGGATGTCATGCCGATTCCTGATGCAACTGGATTCTAGCGGGAAAAGACGTCCCGACTTCGTGACAGTGGAGGATTTGGATGGGGCATGTTACGCCCTTTTACAGGACGGTGATCAAGCAGTGTTGGTGGGCGGTTCATTCCAGACCTTCGACGGCCTGGCTGCAGAAGGCTTGGCCAGGGTATGGCTGAAGCCATCGGGGCCTGCACCCGCGATTCCAATTCCCCCTGAAATGCAAGCCTTGGCAGTGTCGGCCTATCGTGCCATGCTCACCTGGAGTATCGTGCCGAATGCAGAGGGATACGTGATCGAGCGCCGCGTAGTTGGCGATACCGATTGGATCCCCATTCATTTTCCGACGGGAACGATGACATCGTTCGAGGACGATACGGTGACTGCACTGCTGGCGTATGAATACCGGATTCGCGCCTGGAATTCCGCTGGAGAATCTGCTCCTGTGATCACTGACTCGATCACCATGCCACCAAACGAAGGCATGCTGGGAACCTTGCTGCCAGGAAATGAATTAGATCTATGGCGGCAGGGGCACATTCAATCCTTGGCAAGGCAAACTGATGGCAAAATTCTTGTCGGCGGCAACTTTAGCCGGGCTCACGGCTTGCTGCGCAAAAACATCGCGCGCCTGGACTCGAATGGCAACTTGGATGAATCCTTTGTCGTTGAAGGCGGCCCTTCCAGTGAGGTGCTGTGCATCGGAGTTCAATCGGATGGAAAAATCATCATTGGTGGGACGTTTTTGAGGATCGGTGAGGTTGAGCAACGTTTCATTGCCAGGTTGCTGCCGAACGGCACACTTGACCCGACTTTCGCTATCCAACCGGGCCTGGATCAGGGACCTGGGGGATCCGTTCGAAGTCTCAAAGTTTTGCCAGATGACAAGATTGTGGTGGGAGGGTCCTTTCAAAACTGGGCGGGTGATACGACACGCGGTTATGTGGCCCGATTGAATGCCGATGGCAGCCTGGATAACACCTTCGATGCGGCCAGGCCCAATGCGCCGGTAAATGCCGTCACCGTGTCGCCAGATGGCAGAGTGTATCTGGCAGGGACTTTCAGTAACATCGTCAATCGCGACGGCACTTCGTTGCGAGTTACCAGGCTGGCGAGATTGTTGGTAACTGGCAAGGTCGATGAAAGTTTGGGGATAATTGCGACCAGCTACAATTCAACGACCGCATCGTTGGCATTTCACAGCCTGGACCTTCTGCCCAATAGTGAAATCATGGCGGCAGGTGGCTTTGACATGGTAAATGGAATCAATTACGCTGGCTTGGTGAGACTGCAGGAGGATGGAACCATCAGTCCCTCATTTCCTGTAGGGATCGGTTCCTCTGGCGTGGTGAGAAGTGTGACAACACTGGATGCAAACCGCGTAGCGATTGCCGGCACCTTTTGGAGCTATGGCGGAGAGAGGCGGGACGGGTTTGCCATTGTCTCGACTGGTAACGTCTTGCAACCTGGCGTGCCCATGTTGTTTCCCACCAGTGGGGAGGTGGTCATGGCGCTGCCGGATGGCAACTGCCTGGTTGGTGGGGAGTTCCGCACGGCGCAGGAAACGAGGCATCAAAGCGTGGCCAAGGTAAGCACACCAACGGGGACCGTAGATCCAAGTTTTTATGCAAGTTTCAGCAGGGGAGGCTCAGTGCATCGCATGCTTAGATTGGCGGAGGGCGGCACGCTGATCATGGGCAACTTCAGCTCCGTCGGTGGACCCGATGATCTTGGGGTGCCGCATTATGGCATGCTCAAACTCCTCCCTGACGACAGCATTGACCCTGCCTTTGCCAGGGGACCAGGATTTGAACAAACGGTGCGGGCTGTCGCTGAGACCGTTGATGGCAAGATTTTGGTGTCAGGGAATTTCGGCCGCTTCGGTCTAAACACCATCTACCGGCTGGCACGCCTGCATGCGGATGGATCATTTGATGATTCTTTTGCACCTCCTACGGAGGGAAGCAGCAGTCTCATTTATAGTATTCTTCCCGAGCAGGACGGAAAGGTGACGGTTGGCGGCGAGTTGACCAGCTTTGCCGGGCAGAACCGCTGGCAGTTGGCTCGATTCAGCGAGAACGGCGCCCTTCTTCCAGACTTTAGCAATTTCCCAAGCAGCAACCCCAAGCTCACCCGAAAATTGCACCGCGATTCTCAAGGCCGGATGCTGCGGGCCGGGAATTTCAACCGGATGGGAACTACACTCCGAAGTTATCTCGGCCGTTTGCTTAGTGACGATACGGTCGATGCCGACTTCGCGCCCTATTCGAATGGCAATGTGAATGACCTTTATCTTGATACCGAAGGACGCATGACGGTGGCTGGGAGTTTTACTGCAGTCGGCCCTTCCCAGCTTGTCAGTGGCAATCTTCCCAGGCCAGGATTGGCACGATTTTTTGTTAATGGTGAGGCCGATCACAGCTTCCGCACACCGCTGAATACAGGGAGCAATGTGACGGGGTTTGCACAAGGTGGCGAAGACAACTTGCTGGCTTTTGGAACGCTCAATGGCTTGGTATCGGATCGGAGCCTTTTGGTGGCAAGATTTTTTGAGGACGGTGTCCATGACCAAAGCTTTGAATCGCCAACACTAACGTCTGGAGCCATTGTGGATGCCATCGCAGGAGAAAACCGCGTCCTGATCGGTGGAACGTTTGTTGATGTGAATGGAGAGCCTCGGATTGGCCTTGCAAAGCTTCGGTTGCAGCCTGTTCAACCGCCGCCTGATGCACCGTCGGGTTTGACTTTAAGTGGACTTGCAACCGGAATGATCACGTTGACTTGGGGGGCGAATCCCGCCTCCAACGGATACGTATTGGAAGGGAAGCAAGGTGGTTCGAGTGCCTGGCAAGTGTTGCATCTGGGAGCTTCGGAAGTGTTGCATTATCAACATTCCGGCCTGGCAGGTGGAGATACCTGGAGTTATCGTCTGAAAGCCTTCAATGCAATAGGTTATTCTGCCTATTCCCCAGTTTTGACGGCGATGGTCCCAGGAACTTTTGCGCAGTGGTTAAACGCATGGGGTGCCGCCTCCGATGCCTCACCAACCAGCGATGATGATGGAGATGGAATCACCTTGTTTGAAGAATATGCCAGGGGACTTTCTCCTTTTTCCAAGGATAGCGCCATAGGCTCAACTTTGGTGGTTGAGGATAACCGTTTGGAGCTGACCTACTTCCGGGCACAACCTTCTCTCGTCTATCAAGTCTACCGCTCGGATGATCTGATCGATTGGACCCTGATTGGAGTGGACCAAGGCGGGGATGGACCGTGGGTCACCGCTACGACGGCGATCACTACCACCACGCCGAGACGCTTCTTGAAACTCGTGGTTGCCACTGCGCCGTAAGAATTGCTGAAAAACAAGTCAAGGGCATTAAATCCGCTCCAAAAAACGAAAGCTCCGAACTCGGTGGAGTCCGGAGCCTTGGTGATAATTTCTATCGACAGGCACGCTGACTGAAGGTGTGCCCCTCTTGCTTCTCTCGATTTCGTCTTATGCCACGTCAAAACGATCCAGGTTCATCACCTTGGTCCAGGCGGCCACAAAATCCTTCAGGAACTTTTCCTGAGAATCTGCAGCCGCATACACTTCTGCGACAGCACGAAGCACCGAGTTGGAGCCGAAGACCAGATCAACACGGGTGCCGGTCCATTTGGGGGCTCCGGTTTTGCGATCAAACGCGGCGAAGGCATTGCCACACGGCGAGACCTGTTTCCACTCCGTGTTCATGCTCAGCAGGTTCACGAAGAAGTCATTGGTCAACACTTCCGGGCGATCCGTGAGAACCCCGTGCTTGGCACCACCGGCATTGGTGTTCAGAACGCGAAGGCCGCCCACCAGCACGGTCATTTCGGGAGCGGTGAGGGTCAGCAGTTGCGCCTTGTCGATCAGCAATGCTTCCGCAGGCACGGTGTATTTGCCTTTGAGGTAGTTGCGGAAACCATCGGCGATGGGCTCTAGAACGGCGAACGATTCCACGTCGGTTTGTTCCGCTGTGGCGTCCATGCGACCCGGTGTGAAGGGAACGGTGACTTCCTGACCGGCGTTCTTCGCCGCCTGTTCGATTCCGACGTTGCCAGCCAGCACGATCAGATCGGCGAGCGATACTTTTTTGCCATTGGTCTGGGCGCTGTTGAAGGCGGTTTGGATTTCTTCCAGCTTGGCGAGAACCTTGGCGAGTTGCTCTGGCTGATTGACCTCCCAGTCTTTCTGAGGAGCAAGGCGAACTCGGGCACCATTGGCGCCACCGCGTTTGTCCGATCCACGGAAGGTGGATGCCGATGCCCAGGCGGTGGACACCAACTCGGAGACGGTCAGACCGGATTCGAGAACCTTGCCTTTCAAGGAGGCGATGTCCGTTTCATCGATCAAAGGATGATCGACTGCGGGAATGGGATCCTGCCAGATGAGTTCCTCAGCGGGAACTTCAGGTCCGAGATAGAGGCTGCGAGGACCCATGTCACGATGCGTGAGTTTGAACCAGGCACGGGCGAAGGCATCGGCGAACTGATCGGGATTCTCGAGGAAACGGCGAGAGATTTTTTCGTAAGCCGGATCGAAACGCAGGGCAAGATCGGTGGTGAGCATGCTTGGCGCAATCTTCTTGGATGGATCGTGCGCATGAGGAACGGTGCCTTCACCGCCACCATTTTTGGGACGCCACTGCTGGGCTCCGGCGGGACTTTTGGTGAGTTCCCATTCGAAACCAAACAGGTTCTCAAAGAAGCCGTTGCTCCACTTGGTCGGCGTGCTGGTCCAGGTCACTTCCAGACCACTGGTGATGGTGTCGCCACCCTTGCCGGTGCCAAAGCTGTTCTTCCAACCGAAACCCTGTTCTTCAAGACCTGCGGCCTCTGCATCGGGTCCGACGTTATCGGAAGGTCCGGCTCCGTGAGTTTTTCCAAAGGTGTGCCCGCCAGCAATGAGGGCGACGGTTTCTTCATCGTTCATGGCCATGCGACCAAAGGTGTCGCGGATGTCAAAAGCGGCTTTGAGAGGATCAGGGTTACCGTCCGGGCCCTCGGGGTTCACATAGATGAGGCCCATCTGCACGGCGGCCAGCGGATTCTCCAAATCGCGGCTGTGAATGTCGCCATCGGCATCGTCATCGGATACAAGAACGCCCTCGCCCTCCACGCCTTCGGATCCGTGACCGTAACGCAAGTCGCCGCCCAGCCATGTGGTTTCGCGACCCCAATAAACGTCTTGATCCGGCTCCCAGGTATCGACCCGGCCACCCGCGAAGCCGAAGGTTTTGAAGCCCATGGTTTCAAGCGCGACGTTGCCGGTGAGAATCATCAGATCGGCCCAGGAAATTTTGCGACCATACTTTTGTTTGATTGGCCACAGCAATCGACGCGCTTTGTCGAGGCTGACGTTGTCCGGCCAGCTGTTGAGCGGCGCGAAGCGCTGTTGTCCCCGACCGCCGCCGCCACGACCATCACCCGTGCGATAGGTGCCAGCGCTGTGCCAGGCCATGCGGATGAACAGACCGCCGTAGTGACCGAAGTCGGCTGGCCACCAATCCTGTGAATCGGTCATCAAGGCCGCAAGATCGGCTTTCAATGCCGCAAGGTCCAAAGTCTTGAACTCTTCCGCGTAGTTGAATTCGCCACCCATCGGGTCGGACTTGGACGAATGCTGATGCAGAAGTTCAATCTTCAAACGGTTTGGCCACCAGTCATGATTGGTCGTGCCTCCGCCAGTGGCGGCGGTTGAGGCGGTGTGGTTGAAGGGACATTTGGCTTCGGTTTGGTTGTCTGACATAGAGTTTGATTTGGGTGAGATGAAGGGTGGGAGTGAATGATTAAATGTTCGACACGATTTGAGTGAACTAAATGGAGTTTGAAGGACGACAGTCGGGACAAATGCCCCAATAAATGACCTCGGCTTCGTCGATCTGAAAACCGAAGTCGTGAGACGCATTCAAGCAGGGAGCCGGGCCGATGGCGCAATCGACATCAAGCGTTTTTCCACAACTACGGCAGATCAGGTGGTGATGGTTGTCGCCGATCCGATCCTCATAAAGAGCGGCAGACCCGGCCGGTTGAATGCGCCGAACCAGTCCCTTTTTGACCAGCATGCCGAGGGCATCATAAACCGCCTGTTGAGAGATCGCACCGATCTTGGCGCGAACCTCTTCGGCGATTATGTCCACGGTGCTGTGCGGCCGGCTCGAAACAGCATTCAGCACGGCCAAACGTTGGGCCGTAACAGGAATGCCGTTTTGACGAAGGAGGGCGGCAGGATCGGACACAAGATAGAGTTACTAAAGATCTGGAGCGAGTCCAGAACTTTTTGAATTTAAATCGTGCACGCAATATCTGGAGTGCGGGGCTTTGCACCGCTTTGGATCCGGCAGAATTGGGGAAACTGCAGCTTTATCCCTACCTGTCATGTCGCGATCCCGTCCAAAGCGCCGCTGAGCGGCGCACTCCAAAATCAAGCGCCTTTCAGCATCTCATCAAAGAACGTGATGGTCCGCTCCCAGGCGAGTTTGGCAGCGGCTTCGTCATATCGCGGTGTGGTGTCGTTGTGGAAACCGTGGTTGGTGCCGGGATAGGTGTGGGCGGTGTAACGAGTATTGGCTTCTTTAAGCGCGGCTTCATAAGCGGGCCAGCCTTCGTTGACCTTTGGATCGTTTTCGGCGTAGTGAATCAGAAGAGCGCCTTTGATCTTCGGCACATCGGCAACGGCGGGTTGACGGCCATAAAACGGGACGGCGGCGAGGATCAGCTCAGGCAGACGCACGGCGAGCGTGTTTGACATGCCACCACCGTAACAAAAGCCGACCACGCCCATTTTGCCATTGCAGGCCTCGTGTTTGGAGAGCCATTTGGCGGCGGCGATGAAGTCTTCGGTCATCTCTACCTGATCGCGTTTGGCCTGCATCGTCCGACCTTCATCGTCGCTGCCGGGATATCCACCAAGTGGAAACAGGGCATCCGGCGCAAAAGCAACATAACCCGCGGTGGCGACACGTCGGGCGACATCTTCGACATAAGGATTGAGTCCACGGTTCTCATGGATCACGATCACCCCGGGAACTTTGCCAGCAGCTTTGGCAGGTTTTACCAGAACGCCACGCATCTTGCCCGCGCCCTGCGGGGAATCGTATTCCGCATACGCGGCTTCGATGCGCGGATCATCCTTGGCCACCTGTTCGGCAAGCGCATAGTTGGGACTGAGCATTTGCAACAGCGAAGCCGCCGTCACACCACCCACGGTAAAACGCGAAGCCCGCTCCAAGAACCCTCGGCGGTCGACGCGACCATGCACATATTCATCATAAAGATTCAGGAGGTCCTGATCGAAGTCGGCAGCAGTTTGGCGTGGTCTCATCATGCCAGCTTAGTGACTTCACCGGCCATTGTGAAGCCTCGAATCGCGGAGGTTGATCCTCCAAACAAGCTGCTGTGGGCTTGCCCCCCAATTGGCAATCTGTTTCGATAGTGCGATTTTACGCAAGCTTTTGCGATGGGCGGACACTTGATCTTGAACACGACGACGATGAACCCGATGCCCACCCCAACCATTGATCAAGAGCTGGCCGCGCTGCATGCGGGCAAGACCTCGGCAACTTGTGCGAAGATCGTCGCGCTGTATGGGCCGCTGGTAAAAAGCGCCTGCCGCAGAGTGCTCCGCGATGATGGACTGGCCGAAGATGCGGCGCAGGAGACTTTTGTGCTGCTGATGAAGAAGGCGAAATCCTTGCCACCAAGCACCTCCCTGGCAGGCTGGCTTTATCATGCAGCGTGCCGCACCGCATTGAATCATCAGCGGACGGCGATGCGTCGTCGGGTCCGCGAAAACTCCGTGGAGGCCATGAATCAAATGATACCCGATACCCAACCCAATCTCTGGACAGAAATCGAGCCGCACTTGGACGATGCCATGCTTGCCCTCCCCGAACGTCAGCGTGATCTGGTGGTGCAATGCTACTTCCAAAACCAATCGCAACGATCAGCGGCAGCGGCCTTGGGTTGTTCGGAAAGCGTCGTCAGTCGCGAACTCAGTGCCGCGATTGAGGGGCTCCGGCAGTTCATCACCAAACGTCGCGTCGTGGTCAGCAGTGTGGCGCTGACCGGCTTGCTTTCAACCCACGCGGCATCTGCCTCAATGACGGGAAGCGCCGTGATGGTGTCGGCGATGATGTCCGCGACGACCTCAGCTTCTTTGATGGCGGCACTGATCCAGTCGAAGCTCGTGCTCGCCGCCGTGGCCGTCGTCGGCACAGCGACCGTTGCCACCGTCGGTTATCAACAGATGACTTCGCCGACACGCCCGGCAACCTCGCAAGCCGTTAAACCCAACAACGCGGTTAGTTCCGTGAACACCTCCATCAACGTCACGTTTTCTGACCACAAAAGCGCGGCTGGCAATGCTTCATGGCGCGGGAAGTGGGATGCAAGCTTTCGATTCACCAGTGCGATGGCTTTAAACGAACGGAAGAAACAGGTGCTGCTGGAAAGCGATCCCGACCTGAGATACGCCTTGTTGCAGAAGATGGGGGTGTTGCTGTCGCGCGCTGCCTTTGACGATCTCATCGCCAAAGACCTGGATGCGAGCGTGGCCCCATGGCGCGACCCCTTTGCGGTGTTGGCCAATCGCACCGAAATGTTCGACCATTACCTGATGGCCTGGAGCAATGAAGACCCACTGGCCGCGCTAAACTGGGTGACCGCGCAGCCTGATGGCGGACTGGGCATGCGCAAACAACTTCTCTACGCATTGGAGGCCAGACAGTTGCAACCCGAAACCCTGCGCGAGTGGATCAATAGCTTGACGGTAAAATCCATGCAGGAAGAGGCCATCATCGCATTGGAGTCGATCGGAAATCCCTCTTCGCTGATTGCCCGGATGGGCACTGGCGGCAACGAAGGTTTTCTTGTGGATCTGGCGATGCTGAACAACGGCCAGGGGCTTGATTGGACCGCGTTCGGTGCCAAGCTTGCTGCAGGCAAAAGCGCCATCGTGGCCCGCGCCATGAGGTTGGTGTTGAAGGGCGACATTGCAAAACCGCAGCTCGACCAGATGATTCGGCAACTGGCCCAGTCTCCCGATGTGAACATTCGCGTCGGAGCGCCCGCCATCTTGAGAGCCGCTCGAGGAGATGCGGGTGTCGACTACCCCCATGCGCTGCAACTGGCCGCCATGTGCGATCAGGCCGGAATGAGCAACTTCAGCTCCAGCATCTTTCAAGGCTGGGCGGTGGCGGATCCCTCGGCGGCGATGCAATATGCAGGTGGCTTGAGAGATCTTGCCAGCATGCGCGAGGTCATTGCCGCCCTGCCGACGCTTCCCGATGAGGCGACGATGCTTTCCTGGATGACGGGCACTCCAACAAAAGCGCAAGACATCGCATTGTCCGCCCTTTACGGTCGCAGCACCAACGGCCCCTTTGACCAGCTTCAAAAAATCATGGAGTCCACCAGCATCATGGACCAGGTGGAAGCGGCGCTGGAGGTGATGCGCATGGTGCCCTTGTCTCAAGCCCCTGCCGCTGCCGAATGGATCAAGCAACTGCCGGAGAGTGAAGATCGTCAGCTCCTCTCCCGAGCTTTAACCCGCCGACTGGCCACCGTCGATCCACAAGCCACGCTGGAACTCGTGCAAAGCTCCGGGTTGCAGGGACAGGATTACGAAGAAACCCTCACCCAGGCAGTGACGCAGTTCGCGGCACAAAATGATCTCGCCAAGTCGACCCAGTTCATCAAACAGATCACCGATCCACAGATGCATGACAAAGCCCTTGGCCAGCTTGCCATGGTGAAGTTTCCCGGCCATCCGCAGGACGCTTATGCCTATCTTCAGACTCATGCACAACTCGACTGGCAAGCCTCTGCCCTGCGCATGCTCAGCGATCTCTACTACAACAAACTCGGCAACATCGACGCCAATGCCGCCGAGATCCTCAAGCTCGATCTGCCAAGGCTCGGACCTGATGTGGCTCTGCGAGCCAGCAAGCTTTGCAAAATCTGGGTCGATCACCAAGTGCCCTTGAACGTGCCTCTCACCTGGACACAGCAACTACCGGCGTCCATGGGCCGGGATGCCCGACTGCAGCTGGCCAGAAACCAGCAACTCAAGCCTGCCACCGTTGAGCAATACCAAGCCTGGACCCAAGCCGCAACCATCAGCGTTGATGAGCGCAATCAACTACTCAAAGTGTTAAGCAAGCGTGTCGACGGCCAGGCCGCAAGGTAGGGTGCCCTTCGACAGCCCATTCACTCTTCATCAGGAATCTCTGCCTCGACCAGCTTAGCAAGAAGAATCAGCGATTCCTGCCAGCCCACATAACAGGCTTCAGCGGGAATCATTGAGGGAATGCCTTCTTGGGTAATATGCATCTCGGTTCCGCAAAACACCTGCTTGAGTTCGATGGTGGTGATCATTTCGCCCGGTAGATTCGGATCGTCGAACTTATCGCTGTAGCGAAGTCGCTCACCAGGTTTCAACTCAAGATAAGTTCCGCCAAACGAATGACTTTTGCCGCTGCTGAAGTTGGTGAAGGACATCCTGAAAACGCCGCCAACGGTGGCATTCATCTCATGGACCTTGCAGGTGAACCCGTTCGGAGGCAGCCACTTGACCGTGGCATCGGCATCCAGAAAAGCACGATAAACACGCTCGGTCGGCGCTTTGATTACGCGGTGAAGTTTAATGGTCTGGGTGCTGGTGGCGGTGTTGTTGTCGGTTTTGGTAGTCATATGGATTCGTTGAACGGTGTTTCCATATCACGACGAACAAACCTTGCGCGTCAGGACAACTTTTTATGCTGCGGAACTTACACCGTCAGCCGACCTTCGATGGAATCATCCAAAGTTTTGCCGGTGGCAGCGCCGATCAGCATCTTGATTCCCGCAACGAGGGTCCCATGTTTGGTGTCCCAATAATATCCTTCAAAAGGCTGAAACTTGATGACGGTGATGCGTGGATCATCAATTCCCCCTGTGAACCAGGTTTTAAGAATGGGCTGCCACAATTCTTCGATCTTCGCGCGATCTTTGGACACCGTCGCCTTCCCTTTGAGTTCCAGAAAGTCGGAGTGCGCCGAACCCTGAAAATACAACGCCACACTTGGATCCATCTCCAGTTCGTGATTTTTATGGCTGTCGTCCGGACTCAAAAACCAGAGGGCTCCAGAATCGTCCACTGTTTGCACGCTCATGGGTCGTGCCGCGCTGGAACCTGTCAGTGGATTGGCGGTGCAAAAAAAACAGGAGTTGGTCTTTTCAACCAGTTCCTTGATTTTATCGATGGCCAGTTTGCCTTGCAGATCGGCGTGATTCTCTTCGGGCTGATTTTGATTGATGGAATCCATATTCGTTGGGGTGCGTGAGTCTGATCCTTATTCGCACCCGAACGAAGCTATGGCCCTCATGATGTATCACGAGTTGGCCAACGTTGCCTGCTCAAGGCTTAAATCCGACGACCATGGAATCCGGTCCGACTAGGTGCTCAACGCGGCACAGGCGAAATCCTGCCTGCTGCATCCAGCCCACACAATCGGCCCCGGTGTAGTCGAAACCACCAGGAGTTTCGATGAGCATGTTTAAGCTCATCAACAAACCAAAGGTGTTTGAACGACGTTCATTATCGATGATCGCGTCGAAGACAATCACTGCGCCACCCGACGGGAGCGCGTCATAAGCTTTCTTCAGCAGTATCTGTTTAACTTCCAGATCCCAGTCATGCAGGATATGGGCAAACAGCAGCACATCGGCTTTCGGCAATTCATCAGTAAAGAAGCTGCCACCTTGGAAACTGACGCGATCTGCCACCCCGCACTCATCCAGGTATTCTTCAAAGATGGGTCCGACTTCGGGCAGATCGTAGCCGATGCCACGAAGGTGCGGATTGGCGAGCGCAATCTGCACCGGAAGATCGCCCTGCGCGGTGCCGATATCGGCGAAGGTTTGGTAATCGGACCAGGGAAATTGACGTGCGATGGCAAGGTTGCCACCGCGACTGACGCCGGACATGGCTCTCAGAAATTCGCGTAAGCGGGCGGGATCGGCATACAGTGCCGCAAAGGGATCAGGACCGCCACCTTTGGACTCGTTTTGCGGTTCACCAGTGCGCAACGCGGTGGAAAGGTCTCCCCAAAATGGATAAAGCCGATGATTGGCCATTTCGAGAATTCCCCCAATATAGGACGGCTTGTTCTGGTCCAGAAACGCATCCGTCTCGTCGGAGTTACGATAAGTGCCCTCCTCGTCGCGCTGAAGCATTCCGATAGATACCAAAACATCCAGAAAATCGCGCGCACCACGCGGATGAAGTCCGAGTCTACCTTGAAGGGAGGCCACGTCACCGGGTTGTTTGGCGAGCTCCGTGAACACGCCCATTTCGACCGCGCTGAGAAGAGTTTTGGAAGCCCAGAAGGCCAGGCCGGTTTGAAGGATGTGGTCAGGTGTAATGCTCATAGAAAAGTGGCGGAAATGTTCGATCAAGAAAGCCTCAGAAGGCAACCCTGTAAACTAGTCCAAAGGTGAATCGACAAATTTTAATTCACTGTTCGCTTCATCACGCCACAGTTCTCCCTTGATGGCATCACGAATCCGCCGCATAGACCCTGATGCATTCTTGGATCGGCACCTCCGGCTTTCAATACAAGGAATGGAAGGGCAAGTTTTACCCCGAAGGCACCTCGGCTGCCAAAATGCTTGGCTACTACTCCAGCCAGTTCAGCAGCACCGAAATCAACTACACGTTTCGCAGCATCCCCAGCGAAAAAACCATTCAGCGTTGGTCCGCCGAGACGCCTGACGACTTTCGTTTCAGTCTGAAAGCCCCGCAACGAGTCACCCATTTTGCCAAACTCAAAGACTGCAGCGAGATCATGACCATCTTCAATGAAGCCGTCAGCGGACTGAACAAAAAACGCGGTCCGCTGTTGTTTCAATTGCCAGCAACTTTCAAAAAAGACGCCGGTCTGCTTCGTGAATTTCTCACGTCGTTGCCAAAGAAAAACTCATTGAGCAGCGCCTTTGAGTTCCGTCACGAATCGTGGTTCAACGACGAAGTGAATGAGATCCTGGCCGATCACGATGCCGCGTTATGCATCGCCGAGTCGGACGAAATCGAAACACCCCAAGTCGCCACTGCAAAGTTTGGTTATCTGCGTTTGCGACGAGAAGACTACCGCAAGCCCGACCTCAATCGTTGGGCAAAATTCGTTGCAGCACAGGCCTCCCGATGGTCCGAGGTCTTTGTTTACTTCAAGCACGAAGATACCTGCGTGGGCCCCGGCTTTGCGGAGACCTTTGCGGATGCGCTCCGACATGGTTGATGCGGTTTGATCCAGATTGCGCTTTCGAGTTTTTCGACTTTGGATCGGTGCTTTCCTGACATCCCCGCTCAACGGTGAACAAGCCCTCCCGTCAGGGCGCCTCCCCCGTTCCGCAGGAGGTTAGGACTTGATTCAGATTCCCCAAAAACGAGTTATCCCATCACTTGACCTCCTTACCTATCCAATCAAGATTATGAGCTTCTCCATTGACGCTGATGTTTGTTTTCATCGGCCTTGCCGCCAACATTTCAGGACTGGTGCTTGCGGCGGATGGCGCTGAGCGTGCATCTTTCTGCCCGTCCGGTTTCAAACCAAACCGCCACATTACAGACAAGGCACGCCTTATCGCTTGCCATTGCTGGGAGTCCTGCTACCCAGAATCCGCTTGTTCTCGGATAAAGGATTCCTCATCACCCGCTCCTGCGGAAATTTTCAAATTCAGCTTCTTCATAAAAAAACATCCATGGCAAATATACATTTTATCGGCGGTGAAAAAGGCGGCGTTGGCAAGTCTGTTTTGGCTCGTGTCCTTGCCCAATACTTCATTGATCGCAGCAAACCTTTTCTCGGTTTCGACACGGACCGTTCCCACGGCTCCCTGCTGCGTTTTTACTCCGACTTCGCCTCGCCGGTCGTCGTGGACCGTTACGAAAGTCTCGACAATGTGGTCGAAGCCGCCAGCGAAAACCCCGACAAGCGCATCCTCGTGGACCTGGCAGCCCAAACTCATGACTCCCTGGTCAAATGGATGGACGAATCCGGTGTCCTCGAAGCCACCGGCGAACTCGGACTGACCATCACCTACTGGCATGTGATGGATTCCGGAAAAGACTCCGTCGACTTGTTGAAGAAGCTCCTGGATCGTTTTGGATCACGCCTCAACTACGTGATCGTGCTCAATCAACTGCGCGGCGAGAATTTCGATATTTTCGACAGATCAGGCGAGAAGGAGCACGCGCTCAGCCTCAATGCTCGCATCATCACGCTCAAGCGTTTGCATGAAGCGGTCATCAATAAAATTGACGCCGGCAGCACCAGCTTTTGGGCCGCGAAAAACAAAAGCGAAACCGACATCAAAGGCCTCGGCATTTTGGAAAGGCAACGCGTCAAAGTGTGGCTCAACCACGCCTATGAACAGATCGACGGCCTGTATGTTTGATCCCATCCAGTCGGATCGAAGACACGTCTAAAATTTAGTCTAATCGTCAATCGACGGCGGTTGCTCGGATTCGGTCGTCTTCGTTGGACTACTGGATTCCGCTTTCTTGATTCGCAAGATGGGCTTGGGCGGGGGCAAAAACGAGTCGTGCCGACTCCCTCCCGCCCACCGACCTTCAGAACCTTTGTTCTTGAAGGCACGAGGTGCTTTGTTGCTTTTCTTCTGACTTCTCATGTCCTCGGGGTTGTCGGAATTATCGATCAAAGTGGAATGACCTTCATTCCACCTCGCTTTCTCAACTAAATGTCATCATTCGGTCTCGTCTTCCGCGCCCGATTCTTCGATCTCAGGTTCCTCAGTCGAGACCACCTCATCAGAGCTGACCTCTTCCGCGCTATCAGCCTCAACCGGAGCAACCGCAGCCGCAACCGCTTCTTCATCCGCGATCACCGTGGCGACATCCTGAATGGTCTCGCCAGCCGCTAGATTCATCAGTTTCACGCCTTGGGCATTGCGGCCGGTTTCGCGGATGTCACCCACCCGGATTCGCACGCTCTGGCCCTTGCTGGTCATCAGCATCAACTCATCGGTCTCACCGACCGCCAAAGCCGCGACCACCTTGCCCGTCTTGTCCGTGACGTTCATGGTCTTCACCCCTTTTGCACCCCGATTGGTCAGACGGTATTCATCAAACGGCGTGCGTTTGCCAAGGCCATTTTCGGAAACCACCAGCAACTGGGCGCTTTCATCTTCCGCCGTCAGACTCACGACGTAGTCGCCTTCCGACGGACGGATGCCCATCACGCCCATCGCACCGCGACCCATTGCACGAATGTCCGACTCCTTGCAGCGCACACACATGCCGTTGCGGGTAATCAAACAAATCTGCTTCTCGCCGTTGGTGAGAATCACCTGGATCAGCTCATTGCCTTCTTCGATGTTCACCGCATTGATGCCATCTTTGCGAATGTTCTTGAAGCCAACCAGCGCGGTCTTCTTCACCGTTCCATCCTTGGTCGCAAAGAACACAAACTGGTCTTCACTCCATGGATCGCCATCTTCCGGAGCCTCGATCCGCAACACCGCCGCAATCTTCTCTTCCGCACGAAGATTCAAGAGGTTCTTGATGCTGCGTCCCTTGCCCGTGCGGCCCATTTCAGGCACCACATACACACGCTCGGTATACACACGACCCGTGTTGGTAAAGAACATCAGGTAGTCATGCGCACTTGCCGTAAACAAATGTTCCACAAAGTCCGCCTTGTCTTCTTCCGTGGCTGCCTCGCGGGTTTCCATGCCCTTCAAACCTTTGCCGCCCCGGCCCTGCAAACGGTATTCGAGGGTCGACGTGCGCTTGATAAATCCGCGATGCGTGATGGTCACGATGTTCGGAGCATTGGCAATCAAATCGGTGATGTTGATCTCCCCTTCCGCTGCCACAATCTGCGTCAAACGCGGCGTGCCATACTTGTTTTTGATCACTCCCAATTCATCCTTGATGATCGTGAGCACCCGGCTCTCCTTGGCCAAAATGTCCATCAAATCTTCAATGGTCGCAAGCAGGTCATCATAGTTGCGCTTCACCTTGTCGCGCTCAAGAGCGGTCAATTGATAGAGTCGCAACTCCACGATGTGCTTGGACTGAACTTCGGTGAAGTAATAGCGACCGTCCCTCACACTGGGCTGTCCACGAATCAAAATGCCCAAGGCCTGGGCTGCTTCTACCGTAAACGAATACGCGCGAATTTTCGCCTCTGCTTCGTCCCGGCTTCCCGATTCGCGAATCATCTGAATGAACTCATCCAGGCGGCTGATCGCCAGCAAAAGCCCTTCGAGTTTCTCGGCCTCAATCTCGGCCTGACGCAAAAGATAACGCGTGCGCCGAATGATGATTTCCCGGCGATGTTCGATGTAGCAGGAGATGGCATCCTTCAGCGACAACAATCGCGGACGCCGGTTGTCGATCGCCAGCATGTTCACACTGAAGCTCGTCTCAAGCGCCGTGTGTTTATACAAATTGTTCAACACCACCTGTGCCCGCGCCTCGCGCTTGAGGTCGATCACCACACGGGTGTTTTCATCCGACTCATCACGAATCGCGCTGATTTCAGGCAACACCTTCTCCGCCACCAGCTCGCCGATGCGTTTGCAAAGTTCCGCGCGGTTCACCCCGTAGGGAATGGCCGTCAAAATGATCTGCTCACGGCTGCCATTGTCGAAAATTTCCGCATGACCGCGAATCCGCATCGAGCCACGACCCGTCTCCAGATAGTCGCGAATGCCCGTCATGCCACGGATGGTGCAACCCGTCGGGAAATCCGGACCCAGAATGTGTTCGCGCAACTCATCAATCGTGATGTTCGGATTGTCGATCTGCGCACAAATGCCGTTCACCACCTCAATCAAATTGTGCGGCGCCATGTTGGTCGCCATCCCAACCGCAATCCCGGTTCCACCATTGATCAGCAGATTCGGAAACGCCGCAGGAAAGACCACCGGCTCAGTCAACCGTTCATCATAGTTGGGAACAAAATCAACCGTGTCCTTCTCCATGTCATCCATGAGATGACCCCCAAGATGGGTAAGTCGCGCCTCCGTATAACGCATGGCTGCCGGAGGGTCACCCTCTACCGAACCGAAGTTACCCTGAGGATCGACCAATGGATCACGCATGCCCCAAGGTTGCGCCATGTTCACCAAGGTCGGATAAATCACCGCTTCACCGTGCGGGTGATAGTTGCCTGAAGTATCACCGCAAATCTTCGCACACTTCATGTGCTTCTTGGGCGGATACAAAGATAACTCGTGCATCGCATAAAGAATGCGTCGCTGGGAAGGTTTGAGTCCGTCCCGCACATCCGGCAGAGCGCGCGAGATGATGACGGACATGGAGTAATCGAGGAAGGAACCTTTCAGTTCTTCTTCAACAGGGATCGATTTGATGTTGGGTTCGTCAATCACGAGAGAAATAGGATAAGATCAAAAATTCAGTCAGCCTTGGGCTTGCGAGAGAGAGTATGAGGTAGATGGAGAATCTGCGCTGACTCACTTGTTTACACGTCGAGATTGCGCACATTCAGCGCGTTCTCTTCAATGAAATGCCGGCGCGGTTCCACAATGTCGCCCATCAGAATGGTGAAGATCCGGTCCGCCTCAACCATGTTCTCCTCGTTCATCTTCACCCGAAGAAGCTTGCGGGTTTTCTGCTCCATCGTGGTGAGATAAAGTTCCTTGGCGTTCATCTCCCCAAGACCTTTGAATCGGCGAATCTCAAGACCACGACGACCAATGCTCATCACCCCCTCGAGGATGCCTGGAACGTTGAAAATCGGATGAACTTTCGCGTTGTCACCATCGCCTTCCACCAACTCAAACAAAGGTTTGTCCTGACTGGAAAAGTGTTCAATCGGCAAACCCAGTTCAGCAAGCTGCACCATTAATTTTTTGATCGACTGCGCCGCGTGAATTTCCACCAGCGTTGCTCGCCGGTTGGTCTTCACCGGGGCTTCAACCGGTTCTGGAACGCCCTCGACTGCGGTGCCTTCTTCCGCCTGGCTGTTGCCGAACACTTTCAAATCGGAGTTGTTCCGCGCAAATTCAGCGAGCTCTTCATCCGTGCGGAAATACAGCACTCTCTCTTCGTTGCCCTCACGCAATCTGATCAAAAACGCTGGAGGATTGCCGTCGTCGTCACGCCTTTGAATGTAAGTTTCGAAATTACCACCGCTACGACGGATAATCTCGCTGAACTTACTAAGTCGCGACAGTAACTCCAAAATTTTCTTCAGCGAATCGCCCTCAATGACCACCTTGTCCTCGGCATTCCGAAGTCGCACATCTTCAGCGCCAAGATCAATCAAAATGCGGTCCAACTCTTCATCATCCTGCACATACTCTTCACGCTTGCGACGCTTGACGAGATACAAGGGTGGCTGGGCAATGTAGATATAACCCTGCTTGACCAACTCCGGCATCTGCCGACAAAAGAACGTCAGCAACAAGGTGCGGATGTGACTGCCATCGACGTCAGCATCGGTCATGATGATGATCTTGTGATAACGCGCTTTCTCAAGCCGGAATCGACCTTCGTCATTGCCCGCGCCACCACCGATGCCGGTGCCGATCGCGGTGATCATCGCTTGAATCTCCTTGTTCTTTAGCGCCTTCTCCAGATCCGCCTTCTCGACGTTGATCAGCTTACCGCGAAGAGGAAGAATCGCCTGCACGCGCCGGTCACGCCCCACCTTGGCAGAGCCACCTGCGGAGTCACCTTCGACAATAAACAGTTCGCTCAAACTCGGATCGCGCTCGGTGCAGTCAGCCAGCTTGCCGGGCAAACTTCCGCCGCTCATCACGCTTTTACGCACCGTCTCACGAGCTCTGCGGGCTGCTTCACGCGCACGTGCCGCCGTTTGCACTTTCCTGAGGATGTCGTCCGCTACCGACGGATTCTCATCCAGGAAAGTCATCATCGCCTCATACACGAGACTGTTCACGATCCCCTCGACCTCCACGTTCATCAGCCGGACTTTCGTCTGCGCGTTGAAGCTGGGATTCGGATGTTTCACGCTCAACACACACACCATGCCTTCGCGACAGTCATCGCCAGTGATCTGAAGATCCTTCTCCTTGATCTTGTTGTTCGCCTTGGCGTAGTTGTTGATGGCGCGCGTGAGGGCGTTCTTGAAACCGGTCAAATGCGTTCCGCCATCCGGGTTGGGAATGGCATTGGTAAAACACAAGGTTTGTTCAATGAAGCCGTCGTTCCACTGCATCACGCAGTCGACCAAAACGAACTTCTTCTTCTCGTTCAGCTCAATCTCGCGACGCCCTGTCAGCGCGATCGGCTTTTCGTTCACCACCACTTTGTTTTCGCCCAACTGACGAACAAACTCCACCACGCCTTCTTTGTAAAAAAGCACCTCTGAACGCTTCGTATCTTCGCGCTCGTCGGTCAGCGTGATCTTGATTCCCGGATTCAGGAACGCCAGTTCGCGCAAACGGTTCGCCAGCACCTCGAAACGGAATTCCGTGGTAATCGTGAAAATGGTCGCATCGGGGAAAAACGTGATCTTCGTCCCGGTCCGCTTTGGATCAGCCAGATCTCCCAAAATGTGCAACGGCGTGGTCGTTTTGCCACGCTCAAAACTGATCGCGTAGATTTTCCCATCGCGAAAGACTTCCGCTTTGAACCAGTCCGACAACGCATTCACGCACTTCGCGCCCACGCCATGCAAACCACCCGAAAATTCGTAGGCCCCATCGCCGAATTTACCACCTGCGTGCAAATTCGTCAGCACCAGCTCCACCGTGGGAATGCCTTCATCCGGATGGATCTCCACTGGGATGCCGCGACCGTCATCTTCCACTGAAAGTGAACCGTCTCCATGGATGGTGACCTGCACATTGCGACAGGTGCCTGCGAGGAACTCATCGATCGAGTTGTCCACCACCTCGAAAACGCAGTGGTGAAGCCCCCGCTCATCGGTAAAACCGATATACATGCCTGGGCGCTCTCGCACCGCTTGAAGGCCTTCCAGTTTGCGAATCTGACTGGCACCATAAGCCTGATCGTCGGCCACACCAGTGTTGAAAGCAGCCTCAGGTTCGGGAACAACGGGAACAATATCGTCGGGCATGAGAAATTTATACAAAAGCGTGCACAGAAAACGGTGTTAAAAACCGCAGAAGCAGAAGACGTTTAGCATAGCAAGACGCAGGGGCTGCGCCAGTCTTTTTGATACAAAAACGCACTTTATTTTGACCCTTCAAAATCCCCGCAACCCCTGAAAATATCAGCCCCGCGTTGCAATCTGACTTCCGCAAGCGTAATCGCCTCCCATGAGCCACACCAACCACTACGATTTCGCCATTCTGGGCGGCGGCAGCGCCGGTTATGCCGCCGCAAGAACCGCCGCTTCGCTTAAGCTCCGAACGGTGTTGATCGACAGCGCCGCAGAGCTCGGCGGCCTGTGCATTCTACGGGGTTGCATGCCCAGCAAAACCCTCATCGAAAGCGCCAACCGCAACCTCACCATCCGCCATGCCGCCACTTTCGGCCTACGGGCCCAAAGTGGCGAAGCCGACATTCGAGCCATCCGCGATCGCAAACGTTTTCTCATCGACGACTTCGCCAGCTACCGCCAGCAACAGCTCCAGGACGGTCGTTTCGACCTCATCCGGGGCCAAGCCAGCTTCGAAGGTTCAGATGAACAAACCATCAAACTCCAGATCGACATTCCCGATCAAGATGCCTTTGTCATCACCGCCGGCACCGTTCTCATCGCCACCGGTTCCAGCGTTCAAATCCCTGACATTCCCGGCCTCAAAGAAACCGGTTTCTGGACCAGCGACACCATTCTCGACACCGACCATCTTCCAGAGAGCTTCACCGTGCTCGGAGGTGGGGCCATCGCCCTCGAAATGGCTCACTATCTCGAAGGCATCGGACGCAAAGTCACCATCGTGCAACGCAACGAGCAGCTGCTGCGCGGTATGGATGCCGACATCGCCGAAACCATCGAAACCGCCTTCAAAGCCCGCGGCATCACCGTTCACACCAACACCCAAATCACCCAGGTCGAGCGCATCGGGAATCGCAAAAAGCTCACCTACCTCGATCAGGTCACCGGCTCTCCTCATGAAGTCGAAAGCGATGAGATCCTCGTTGCTTTGGGACGCTCCCCCAACACCGCCAAACTCAATCTCTCCACCTGTGGAATTGAAGCCAATCGCAACGGCCAGATCAAAGCTGCCCCCACCCAGCAAACCAGCCACCCGCGCGTCTTCGCCGCTGGTGACGTTTGCGGGCCCCTGGAAGTCGTCCATCTCGCCATTCAACAGGGCGAAACCGCCGCGAAAAACGCCGCGCAGATGCTCGCCGGAAAAGCCCCCTCCCACACCATGGATTATCGCTGCCAGCTCTACGGCATTTTCACCGAACCTCAGATCGCGGTCGTCGGCCTCAGCGAAACCGAGGCCCGGGAAAAGAATGTCCCACACATCAGCGCCTCCTACCCGTTCGACGACCACGGCAAATCCATGGTCATGGGCGAAACGCAGGGCTTCGTCAAACTCATTGCCGATCCTTCCACCGGAAAACTTCTTGGTGCTGCAGTCATCGGCCCCGAAGCCACGGAACTCATCCACCAGCCCGCCATCGCCCTGCACCTAAACGCCGATGTTGGTCAACTCGTCACCGCACCTTGGTATCACCCCACCCTTAGCGAGATTTGGAGCTACCCTGCCGAGGATCTCCAAGACGCTGTTGCCAGCCTGAACACACCGCAAGATTAGCTCGTAAATTCTCTTACAGTTTCATTGACACCCAATCCGCAACCCGCTTACTTTCGTCCAATGCTGCAGAAAATCATCGGCCAACCCACAGACAGTCCGAAGGATGAACGCCGCCCGGAAAGTTTCGCTCCAATTCCTGGCGCAAATCCTTCCATCCGTTCACCCCTACCGGTTTCACCTCAAAGATCAACCATAGCTCCAAACATGACCACCAGTAAAAACGTTCTCGCCAACGACGTCGAAATCAAAGGTTCCATCAAATTTTCCCATGATCTGATCATCGACGGCAAGATTGAAGGCGAAGTCACTTCAGACGGCAGCCTCACCGTCGGCGAAAACGCTCTGATCAAAGGCGAGATCAAAACGCGCAGTGTTACCCTTTTTGGCAAAGTGGAAGGCAACATCACCGTGGCTGAGCGCTGCGAGCTGAAGTCCAACTCCACCCTGGTGGGCGATGTTTCCGCAGCCACCCTTGCCATCGAAGAAGGAGCCACTTTCCTCGGTCGTTCCCAAGTTGGCAAATCCGCCGCCGGCAAAGGTGGTCAGCCTGCCGCCAACGCCCCCGCCAATCGCCCCAACTAATCATCAACTAATCGCGCCCTATCGGATTCGTGCTCGGCAAACTTCTCGGCCTTAAACCGCAGAAATCCGCGCTGCCCAAGAATCAGATCGAAGTGATCTGTCCAGTGTGCGGCTCGGTTCAGCGGGAGCCTCGTCTCGTCGTCACGACCATGTGTCGGAAATGCGGAGAGCACCTCCGCATCGAAAAGCGTAAAGTCATCGCCTCGTCACAGATCAACCCTGTGCCGAGCGCGATTTTCCCTTCGGTCAATCAGGCCGATCCCACCTCGTCTGCAGGGGAGTTCAACGATTCGGAACCGGCTCCAGTGCCGCAACCTCCCAGCGCCCTTCTTCCGGAAATCTCGGATGGCGAACCTGTTCCTTTGGGTCTCGGAAACATGATCATGGGGGTTCAAGACGAGTCGCCTCAAACCCAAGAACGCCACGAAATCCCGGACCAGGAATCAACCTCAACCATCGACGAGCCGGAAGTCATCGCGCCAGACGTCCCCGAAGTCTCGCTCGAAGACGGAACTACCGAACCTCAATCATCAGCCGAGGCTGAGCCTGAGCCCGAGCCGCCATCTCAGCCAACTCCGGCTCCAAGTCTTCCACTCCAGCGTCGTTCACGAATTCCCATCGCGCCGCTCCGCACCCCGGTTAAACGTCCCGAGCCCGTTCGCGCCCCTGAGCCCAGCACGTTCCAAAAAATGCGGGAACAGGGCATCCGACAACAGCATTTCAAGGAAATCGAATGCTTCGACTGCAATCACAAATTTAAAGTTGGCCGTTCGGCACGCCAGACCCAATGTCCGGCCTGCTCCTCCAGCATCTGCATGGAGGACATCGACATCAACGTCAGTTCCACCACCCCCATTCGCACCCGCGGCGATGTCTACGTCCGCAAAATGGGCAACGTCAACACCAGCGAAATCAAATGTCGCGACCTCCATGTTCAGGGCATCATCTCCGCCAGGGTTGAATGCACCGGCGAACTCACCATGCGCACCGCTGGAACCATTGTTGGCGAAATTCACTGCCTCCGACTCCACGTCGTCAAAGGCAGCGACATCCAGCTGGTGAACACGATCTTTGCCGAAGAAGTCGAAATTTACGCCCGCATCTGCGGCAACATCCACTGCAACGGCCCTGTTTTGATCGGCTCCGGTGGATGCGTCGAAGGCGACGTCACCGCCCGCTCCGTCAACATCGAACCGGGTGGTCATCTTGACGGTGCCATGAACATCCTCCGTCCCGCCCCCAAAAAGGCCAAACCAAAAAATCCCGACGAGGAAGGCGAGCAGCCCACCCTCCCGCTCTGACGATTGCGCTTCATCGAAAGCGACAGGGACAGCGACCCTCCATCTTTGGTCGTGCGTGCCTGATTGCAAACCATCGCCATGGATGATACGTATCCTTTCCCTGCTCACCTACCATGGTCCAAATTCTTGCTCCCAACATCACTGACGAAATCCGGCGTCTCAAAAAAGAACGCAATGCCGTCATTCTGGTTCACAACTACCAAAGTCGCGAGATTCAGGAACTGGGTGATTTCGTGGGGGATTCACTTGGGCTCGCCTACAAAGCCAAGGAAACCGATGCCGACGTTATCGTCTTTTGCGGGGTCCATTTCATGGCTGAAACCGCCAAGATCGTCAACCCCAACAAGATCGTCGTCCTGCCCGACGCCAACGCCGGCTGCTCCCTCGAACAGAGCTGCCCCGCTCCCCAACTGGAAAAATTCCTTCAAGTTCACGCCGAGAAAAACTATTACGTCATCGCCTACATCAACTGCAGCGCGGGCGTCAAGGCCCTGAGCGACTGCATTTGCACCAGCGGCAACGCGGTCAAAATCGTCGAAGCCGCCCCCAAGGACCGCCCCATTCTTTTTGTTCCCGATCAAAACCTCGGCTCATGGGTCATGGAACAAACCGGTCGTAAAATGGACCTCTGGCAGGGTGCCTGTTATGTTCATGTCGAGTTCACCCGCGACAGCATCAATCAGATCAAAGAAGAATATCCTGACGCCGCCGTCGTCGCCCATCCGGAATGCACTTACGCCGTGCGCATGCTCGCCGACGTCGTGTGCAGCACCGAAAAAATGGTGCATTACTGCCTCGAAAGCCCGGCTGAGACTTTCATCATCGTCACCGAAAGCGGCATGCTGCATCGACTCGAACGCGAGGTCCCCCACAAACGCTTCATCCCCGGCCCTACCGGTCACTGCCGTTGCGCGGACTGCCGCTACATGAAGATGAACAATCTGGAAAAACTCCACAATTGTCTCCTGAACCTCAGTCCTCAGGTCGAAATGGCCGAAGACATTCGTAAACGCGCTGAAAAACCCATTTTACGCATGCTGGAACTCAGCCGCTGATAGTCAATCATTGGACCGCAAGGCTGCAATGCGCACCCGTCAAAAATCCAGCGCCTTCAAGCTCGCAAACGCCCTGCCCAAGTTCGCCGCCACGTCCCCCGCCGTCAGCGATTCTTGAGACACCTCACCGTGCGTTATCGCCAACTCGGCGGACCGACCGCTCAGCCACGCGCCCAGACAGGCCGCGTCATATCCATCCAATCCCTGCGCGATCAGCGCCCCACACAGCCCGCTCAAAACATCGCCCATTCCGCCGGAAGCCATGCCAGGATTTCCCGTGGTATTAAACGCCAAAGCCCGGCCCTTTGCCGCAATCACCGTGCGCGAACCCTTCAACAGCAACTGAACATTCGGAAAACGCTCCGCGAATTCCCGCGCCAGTTCAGCCCGCGAGAGACACTTCCACTCTTCTGCCCCTGTTACCAACCGTGCCATTTCTCCCGGATGCGGCGTCAAAAGCACCCGTGCCTTCACCTCACCCAAAAAATCCAACCTTGCGTCCGATTCCGCCATCGCATTGATGCCGTCCGCATCCAGCACCACAGGAACCGCCACCTTTTTCAAAATCGCACGCACCTCCTCTGCAAACATCCTTCCCAATCCCGGACCGATCACCAAAACATCCAGCCGATCCTCCAAACAGACCTCGTAATTTGGGACCGGTTTTACCATTACTTCAACCGGCATCATCGGTGCCAGCAAAGCATACATTTCCTCCCTCACATATACCGTCACCAACCCCGCGCCCCCGTGCAGCGCGCCACGCGCCGACAACACCGCCGCCCCCAGCATCCCCCTTGATCCCGCCACGATCCCCACCCGACCCGCGCGACCTTTGTGAAAATCAAAATCCCGACGCGGCAATTTCGACAACAATCGGTTCGACAACAACACGACAGCATCTGCATCCCCTGCCCCGTCAGCCAGTTCACGCAAAGGCACCACGACCAGTCTGCCTACATGATTTACTGCTGCATCGGCGAGTAATCCCACCTTAACACAGGCTATCGTAATCGTGAGGTCTGCTCTCACACAACAGGCTCCGGGAACGCCTGTGTTGCCGTCCAACCCGGAAGGTAAATCAAGTGCCATCACCTCCACATGCCGCCTTTCGCGCAATGCATTGATCTCCAAAACCACATCAGCCAATCCTCCCCTCAACGCCCCGCGTCCGACTCCACCAATGCCAATCAATCCATCCATCACCACCACGCTCCCCCTTTCATCGGACAATTCCACAAGGCTGTTCACGATCTTGAACTCTCCGCCCAACGCCTTCCAATGCGCCGCTGGCAACGCCTTAAAATCCTTCTCCGCATAGGCAAGTCTCACCACAATCTGCCATCCCCGCTCTTTCAATATTCGCGCCGCCACCAGCGCGTCTCCGGCATTGTTGCCCTTTCCCAAACACAAAACCAAAGCTCCTGTCTGAGGAAAAAATTGCTGCACCACCTTCGCAATGCCCACCCCCGCCTCTTCCATTAAATCCTTCGCCAACACCCCTCGCAAAAACGCAGACTCCTCCAGACGCTGCATCTGTTCACAAGTTACCATCATTCGCCAAGATCATCTCAGTCGATGATGCAATCAATCCACAATGCACAATCAACGCAGCTTTCGGTAAGCAAGGATTCCCTTGGCAATGCCAGTGGCAATTTTCTCCCGATACCGCCCTGTCATCATGTCCGCCCTCTCGCGGGAGTTGCTGACAAATCCACACTCCACCAGCACGGCAGGATTGCGTCTGGTGTTGCGAATGACGTGAAAACTTGCGCTCTTGACCCCCCGGTTCGTCAACCTCGTTTCCTGGATCATGTATGCCTGAATAAATCCTGCGAGCCGGTAGCTGCCGCTGTGGTGGTAAAACGTCTCCAACCCATGTCCGGAACCGCCACGACTGTAGTTGTAATGCACACTGACAAAAATTGCATTGTTGTGACTGTTTCCAATGCCGGAACGGCCCGCCAGCGGAATGAAAACATCCGTGCTGCGGGTCATGATCACATTCAAACCCTGCGCCCTCAAAAGCTGCTGAACCCGGCGGGCGGTATCCAGCGCCAGATGTTTCTCAAAAACATAGCCAATCGAAGCGCCCCTGTCATGCCCACCATGACCCGCATCAATGACCACTGTATTGAACGCCTCAGCCCGAGTTGCCACCAGCAAGAACAGCGCAAACAACACCACCACGCGCAACCTTGCGATGGCGCAGGTGGACCAATTGATAAATGTGCCGGTGCGAGGGAAAGAAGACATCAGCGAAAACAAAACGATCAGACAGGTGGAGCGGGGGAGTATGGCTGCGTTTCCATAAGTCGGAACTGCTGGAGCCGCAACCCTAAAAAAATGCCGCAGACCTTTCGATCTGCGGCATGAACGAAGTTCAGCTTGATCCCTGAATTATTAGCCTTCTCCATCAACGCCGAGAATATCTTTCTCAATCGGCTGACGGGCGAAGAGGTTGTCCGCCTCACCCTTCAACTTCTGAACACCTCTCCGACCAGCCAGATCGGTCAATGTCACACTGGAATCATTGAGGCCGATAATGATCTTGCCACCGCCCCAAGTGCGACCTTGCACATCAGCCTGACCGGCTGCATCGGCGTTCCACTCGGGATCCCATTCCGCTTGAGTTGCCGCTTCGAAAACCGCAGGAATGCTGCCGCTGGACGAGTTGGTCAACCCGGCCGTCATCATCCAATGATTTTCGTTCCTTCCAACCGCTTGATCAAAGCCAGGGCTCTCGCCAATTCGGCCATCAGGAATGCCCCAGTTGCTCACCGGGCACCCAAAAATGGTTTCATTGTCGAGGACTTCTGCGATGAACAAATTGCGGAAAGCATCATTTGCGTTGTCCGCGTCATTTCCTTCGGAATCTTTGTCTGAATAACGGCCATTGTTATCTGAAGCATAAAGCTGCTGCGACAAGATGATCTGTTTGCAGTTGTTGATTCCTTTGGTGATGTTGCCGCGTTCCTGGATTCGACCAAAGGTCGGAACCGCAAGGCTCGCCAGAATGGCGATGATGGTAATCACCACCAGTAGTTCGATAAGGGTAAAGCCCTTGTTAAGTTTGGTTTTCATGGTTTTATCTATCGTTATGTTATTAGGGTATATTCTGCGTGGAACACCTCTTTGCAGAGGCAATTTCCAAATCAATTAGACCAGAAACGCTCCGGAAAGGGTAGAAAAATCCTGCGGAATTTATCGCAACGTCGAGACCCGCCAGGCTCCAGCCTGTCCCCGGCCTTACTTCTCCGCCTCCGCCGAAAGACGCGCCGCCTCTTTTCGCAACAAGCGCCCCACCCGATGCTTCGCCAGATACACCTGCGCCGCATTCACCCCCAGTTCCTCCTTCAACCGCTCCACCGGCCAGTTGTTTAGCACGTAACACGAAAAAATCTGGAACTGCCGGGGCGAAACCATCGAACGCACCTTGCGCAACGCGATTTCCATCACCTGTTCCCGCCATTCCTTGTCCCACAAATCCTCCAAGGCCACCCCACGCGGATCAGCACAGCGGTCAATCGGCGCCGTGTTCCTCTCGTCATCTTCAAAATGGATGTTCGCCTCCCGCTCCCGCTGCTTCTTCCTGCGCCGAAACTGATCCAAAATCCGCCAGCGGGCCTGATTCAACAAAAAGCTCTTAAATGACCCCTGCGAAGTATCAAACTTCTTCTTCTGCAGGTTCTTCGCCACCCCGATGAAGGTCTCCTGCACCACATCGCTCGACTCCTCGTCCGACAATCCCGACTTGCGTGCCACATGAAACACAAAACCCGAATAAGTGCGGTAAAATTCATCCCAGCTCGACCAGTCCGACCAGTTGTCCAGCTTCTCAATCAAAGTCTTCCGCGTCTGCGGCGATGACTCAGGTTTTTGCTGTGCTTGTTCGAGGGGCTCCGCCATTTCAAACAGCATATACAGAGTCCCCAACACCTGCAAACACCCATTTTAATCCCCCGGTTCACCCACCCCGCGCATGAAAGACCACCCCCACCCCTCCCGTAAAACCCTAAGCGCCATCAATCATGCTTCCTCAATTTTTTCGCTCCCACACCGCTGCCACCGCCCTGCTGCTCGCCACCCTCGCCGCCTGCACTCCCTCCCAAATGCGCAAATCCGCTGACCGGGAAGTTAATCAGGTCCTTAAACAAAAAACCTCGACCGTCCCCAATTCCGGCGACCAGCTCCTCGACATCACCCCGCCCGGCCCGGCCTCGCTGGATACCCTCGCCACCAACAAAAAGGCCGCTGATTTCCTCGGAGACAGTTCCCACATCGAGAAGAACGCCCGCGTCATCCCTCTGCACGAAGCGCTCCGACTCTCCATCACCCACAACCGCGACTACCTCAGCCGTAAGGAACTCCTCCACCTTCAGGCCCTCGACCTCACCCTCGCCCGCCACCAGTTCACCCCCATCCTCACCGCCTTCGGTTCCGGCCGATACGAAAACATCCAAACCCCCGCCATCAACGAACTCATCCGCGAAAACACCTTCACCACCACCGGAACCGCCGGCCTCAGCATCCTCACCCGCACCGGTGCGCGACTCGCCACCGACTTCACCACCGACTTCCTGCGCTTCCTCTCCGGCAACGTCACCCAAGTTCGCGATTCCGTCCTCGCCGTCACCCTCACCCAGCCCCTTCTGCGCGGTGCCGGTCAACGCGCCACCATGGAAACTCTGACCCAGGCCGAGCGCGACCTCCTCTACTCGATCCGCGACTTCACCCAATACCGCAAAACTTTCGCCGTCGACATTGCCACCCAATACTACCGCACCCTCCAGGCCCGAGAAGCCGCCCAAAACGCCCACTTCGCCTATCAAGGATTCCAAAAAATCCTCCCTGAATCCCGTGCCCTCGTCACTGAAGGCAAACGCACCGAATCCCAAATCGGCCTGATCGAACAAGCCTCCCTCCGCTACGAACGCCTGTGGATCAACTCCATCCGCAACTACGAAAGCCAGCTCGACGATCTCAAAATCTCCCTCGGCATTCCCGTCCAGACCACCATCATCCCCGACCCGAAAGAGCTCACCAAACTCTCCATCGAAGACCCCGTTTTCACCTACGACCAGTCCATCGACACCGCCCTCACCGCCCGGCTTGACCTCCACAACAACACCGACAGCCTCGAAGACACCCGCCGTCGCATCAAACTCGGCGAGCAAAACCTCCTCCCGCAAATCGATCTCACCGGCGGCTACCAGATCAACAGCGATCCCGGAAAAACCTCCCTCAACACTGACCGCCGCAAGCTCGGGGCAGGGCTTGATGTCGACCTCCGACTCGACAAAAAAGCCGATCGCAACGCCTACCAGTCTGCCCTCATCGCTGAACAAACCGCCACCCGTGAACTCGACCTCGCCCAGGAAACCGTCCGCAGCGCCCTGCGCACCGACTGGCGCGATCTCCAAACCGCCCAAAAACAATACGAAATCGCCCAGACCGGCATCACCCTCAGCGACCGGCTCTTCGAAAACGAACGCCTTCTCAACGAAGTCGGCCGCGGCAGCACCCGTGACCTTGTCGACGCCCAACAAGACCTCATCGAGGCCCGCGACGCCCTAACCGCCGCCCTCGTCAGTCACAACATCGCCCGACTCAATCTCTGGAAAGACATGGGCATCCTCTACATCCAGAAAGACGGAGCCTGGGAACGCGTATTGTCTAACGAAGCCAAATAACCTAAACCCTCGCGTTTTCAGTATTTTTCATCCCTCCGCCTTTCAAAACATGCCTCGCCCACCACGCAAAAAAATTCTCGGACTCCTCGGCATTCTCACCGCCATTAGTCTGCTTGCCTGGTTTATCACCGGACGCGGCTCCGATGCTTCCAACAGCCTCCCCACCATTCCCGTCCAACAAGGCACCATCCAGATCAACGTCCTCCAGGGGGGCGAAATCCGCGCCCTCAGCAATCACGAGGTCAAATGCGAGATCGAACTTCCCACCAAAATCCTTTCTCTCATCCCCGAAGGTTACCAGATCACCGAAGAAGACGTTAAAAATGGCAAAGTCCTCATCGAACTCGACAGCGCCGACTTGAAAGAGCGCATCATCAACCACGAAATCGAGTTCCAAACCACCGTCTCCGCCTACATCGAAGCCGACGAACAACGCGCCATCCAGACCAGCGACAACCAAAGCCTCGCCCGCGCCGCCGAACAATCCATCCGCTTCGCCCTCATGGACTTCGAGCGTTACATGGGCAAAATCGTCGCCAGCCAGGTCCTCAAAGCCCGCCAGCTCCCCAGCGCCGAACCTGAACTCGACGCCTGGATCGGCACCCTCAACGCTTACAAACCGCAAATCTCCAGCCTTCCCACCCTTCAGCAAGATCCCCTCGCCGAGCCCGATCCCAAGGCACAAACCGATGCTGCCCCGACGCCCGCACCAGCAACGGAACCTGAAACCTCCCGCATCAACTTCATCACTTATCTCGAAAACGACCAACTCGGCGATGGTGAAGCCAAACAAACCCTTCGCCAGCTCAGCAACGACCTCCTCCTCAAAGAATCCGAATTCAGCATCGCCAAACAAAACATCGAAGCCAGCGAACGCCTCGCCGAGAAAAAGTTCATTACCAAAACCACCCTCGAAACCGATCAAGTCAATCACGAGAAATCCCGTCTCGCCTTCCAAACCGGCGGCACCACCCTCGACCTCTTCAAGACCTACGAATTCCCCAAACAGGCCGAGCTCTACCTCTCCGCCTACGAGGAAGCCCTGAAAAATCTTCAGCGCACCCTCCGCTCCAATCGCTCCCGCATGGCGCAGGTGGAGTCCAAATTCCAGACCGCCAAACGCCGTTACGAAGTCTCCCTTCAGCGCAAAGAAGACTTCGACCGCCAACTCAAAGCCGCCATCATCAAAGCCCCCGTCCCCGGCCTCATCGCTTACGGCTCCACCAAAGGCGGCGGTTATCGCAGCAGCGACATCATCGAAGAAGGCGCCACCACCCGTTTCCGCCAGACCCTCCTGACCATTCCCAACATGTCGCAAATGGGTGTCGGCGTGAACATCCACGAGTCCCAAGTCAAAAAAATCCGCCTAGGTCAGGCCTGCCGTGTCACCATCGACGCCGAACCCGGCAGAACCCTCGAAGGCAAGGTCGCCGAACTCGCCGTTCTTCCCGACTCCGCCAGCTCACGCTTCACCCCCAACCTCAAGGTCTACCCCGCCGTCGTCCATATCACCGGCACCCACGAATGGCTCAAACCCGGCATGAACGCCAAGGTCGAAATCATCGTCGACCAGCTCGACGACGTCCTGTATGTCCCCGTCCAGAGCATCGAAGTCGAAAACGACCACTTCTTCACCTACGTCAACACCGGCTCCGGCGAACTCGAACGCCGCGAAGTCAAAACCGGTTCCTTCAACGACCAGTTCATCGAAATCGTCGGTGGTCTCGCCCTCGGCGAAAACGTCTCTCTCTCCATCCCCAAACGCCAGACCCTCGAATCCGCCCCCATACTCTCTGCTCCCAAGGCCCCGACCGCCCCGGCCGCAACTCCCGCCCCGGCTGAGCCCAAGAAAGAAACCATCACCGCCGCGCGCTAACGCCCAGAGTCAGGATTCTGACTTTAGCCCTTGGCCCTTATCCTTTCGCCTTTCTTCATGCGCCCAATCATCGAGCTTCGCGACATCCGCAAAATCTACCGGCAGGGTGATGTCGACTCCCATGTCCTCCAGGGCCTCAACATCACCATCAACGAAGGTGAATACGTCTGCATCATGGGTCCTTCAGGCTGCGGCAAATCCACCCTGCTCAACGTCCTCGGCTGCCTCGACCAACCCACCAGCGGCGAATATCTTCTCGGCGGGCAAGATGTCGCCACCCTAAACGACGACGACCTTTCCCGCGCCCGCTGCCGCAACCTCGGCTTCATCTTCCAAAGCTACAATCTCATCCAGCAGCTCAGCGTCCTCGAAAACATCGAAGTCCCCCTTTATTACAAAGGCATTCCCCAGGCAGAAAGCCGCATCATCTCCACCCGTCTCGCCACCCAAGTTGGACTCGACCACCGCCTCCATCACCGTCCCAACCAACTCTCCGGCGGCCAGCAACAACGCGTCGCCATCGCCCGCTCTTTGGCCAACGACCCACTTGTGATCCTCGCTGACGAAGCCACCGGCAACCTCGACAGCAAATCCGGCAAAGAGATCCTCGACATCTTCGACGACCTCAATGCCGCCGGCAAAACCATGGTCTTCGTCACTCACGACGAACGCATGGTCGAACGCTGCTCCCGCGTCATCCGCCTCAAAGACGGCTTTCTCGACAAAGACGAACCCGGCGCCAAAGCAAAAGCAAAGCTCTCAGTTTCAAGTGTTCCGCTTTCCGCAGTTCCCGTCTGAATTTAGCCCTTATCCTTTATCCCTTAGCCTTTGACATCCAACCCCATCCTCCGTCTCGCGCTCTCGCCCCAGCATCTGCTGCGGTCGATGGAAATGGGTGCCAAGAGCATCTGGCTGCACCGGCTGCGCTCCATGCTCACCGCCCTCGGTGTCGTCTTTGGCGTCGCCTCCGTTGTCGCCATGCTCGCCATCGGTGAAGGAGCCAGTCACGAAGCCCAGGAACAAATCCGCAAGCTCGGATCGCAAAACATCATCCTCGAAAGCGTCAAACCCACCGAGAACCAGGGTCCCGCCAGCCAGAATCGCAGCGTGGTTCTCGACTACGGCCTCACCACCCGCGACATCGATCAAATCCGCCAGACCATCCCCGGCATCTCCATCGTCGTCCCCAGCCGCGTCATCAGCGAACTCCTCTGGGTCGAAGAACGCAACGTCGACGCCAGCATCATCGGCGCACTCCCCATCTATCCCGAGATGCGCAACCGCAACCTCGTTGCCGGACGCTTCTTCAACGAGCTCGAACAAAAACAACGCCTCCCCGTCTGCGTCCTCAACGAAAACGCCGCCCAGCGCCTCTTCCCCCTCGCCACCCCAATCGGTAAAGCCGTCCGCATCCGCGGTTCCTACTACCAGGTCATCGGCATCATCGAAGACGAAAGCCTGCGCGCCACCGGTGAAGGTGGCATCCAGGGCGGCACCAACAGCGGCAGCGGCAACGCCAATCTCGCCCAGCTTATCATGCCGTTCGACACCTTGCTCGACCACTTTGGCGACACCTTCTTCCGTCACCGCAGCGGCAGCTTCGAAGCCGAAAAAGTCGAATTCCACGAAGCCATCGTCCGTGTTGCCGACATCGACTCCGTCGTCAGCCGCGCCGAAGCCATCAAGCACCTCCTCGCCCGCAATCACCCCAAGGAAGACTACCGCGTCACCGTCCCCATCGAACTGCTTCGCCAGGCCGAGCACACCAAACGCATCTTCAGCATCGTCCTCGGCAGCATCGCCGCCATCTCCCTTCTCGTGGGCGGCATCGGCATCATGAACATCATGCTCGCCAGTGTCACCGAACGCACCCGTGAGATCGGGGTCCGACGCGCCCTCGGTGCCCGTCAGGCCGACATCGTCCTGCAGTTCCTCATCGAAACCATCCTGCTCGCCGGAGCCGGTGGCGTCATCGGTGTCATCCTCGGCCTCGGCATTCCCCTCGCCATCAGCCACTTTGCCGGCGTCACCACCGTCATCAAGGCCTGGGCCCCCACCCTCGCCTTCTCCATCTCCGTGATCACCGGCATCGCCTTCGGCATCTACCCCGCCATGCGCGCCGCCAAGATGAACCCCGTCGAAGCCCTTCGTCACGAGTAGTTCAAAGTTGAACGTAGCCGCCGCCGTAATGAGGCTCTAATCCGGTCCCCCCGGGCCTCCCTTAACCCGGCGGTTCATTGTTCCGCATCATCCGCACAATCTGATCCTGCGACAACGCCGCATCCACGATAAACACCTCATCCACATCACCGCGGAAAAACATCTTCGGCGCCCCTTTTCTCGCCGCCTCATCGGTATAAACGATGTTCCGCCCCATCCATACCCCGTGCCCCGCCTCCAGCACATTGGTCTGGATTTCCGTCAGCGTTCGGCGCGACACCGTCTCCTTCTTCCCATCCACATAAAGCAGCACATTGGTCGACAAATTCGGACGCGATCCCGCATACATCACCACCGCCACATGGTGCCATTGCCCATCGCGCAAATCCGTCGTGCCAATCACACAACCCCCGTCATAAGTTCCGATCCGCAACCGGCCCTTCAAACCTTCCGTCGTGGTATTGGCCGACAACTGCCATGCGCGCGGACCCGACACCGTGCCCCAGGACACAATGCCGTGCCCTTCATACACACCCACATCCTTCGGCACCCTCACCCATAGTGCAATCGATCGGCCTTGGTTCCCTGCAATCCCCGGAAACTCGGTCTCCGCATAACCCCCATCCCCGGCAAACGAAAGACCGCCACCAAAAACCCCCGCCGTCCGCTTCGGCTCCTCCGCCTTCTTGCCAAACTGTTTCATCAACAATCGCGTGTCACTATCCCCACCAATAAATCCCCTGCCACGATCCTCCACCACCGCTCCCTGCGGTTCATCGAACGACCAGTGAATGAACCTTATCGGCTCATCCTTGCGGCTCGGCATGTCCGTTACAAACGCACTCGCGTCCACCTCCATGCGCTTCACCCCGGCCTTGCTCAACCGCACGGCCTCGCCAGCCAGCAATGTCGTTTTCGCATGTCCAAACCCCTTCGCCTCCACCGCCCCTTCCAGCACATGCACCTCCATCTTTCCCTCCTCCTCCAAACTCACACAAAACTCCGTGCCCAGATCCACCACCTCTGCCTGCTCCGTCACCACCTTGAATCCATAGGCTGAACTCGGACACCTCACCGAGATCCGTCCCTGCCTCAAATAAATCTCCGTCTCGTCCCGCAACTCCACATCAAAAGGCCCTTCCAACACCACCCGCGCCCCATTGCGAAAACCCAGCTCCAGCAATCCATTCGCGCCCTGCAAACGCTGACCCCGCGCCAGATCCGGTTCGGTGAACGATGGCGGCGTCCCCACCCAAACCATCCCTTCAGAACGCATCACCGAAGCCGGAGCCACCTGCCACATCGCCAGCCACCAAGCTCCCAGCCCGATTACCGCCAGTGCCGCCGCTGCCGTCCCCACCCGCTTCAACCGACGCTGCCAGAGCCAGCGACGCGCCCGCTCCGCCGTCTTCCAGGCCATCTCCATCGACACCTGCTCATCCTGTTCGATCCTCATCACCGCCTCGCGAGCCGCCAGCGAACCCTCCGCCGACTCCATTGCCAGCGGCAACAAACGATCCACCGCCAGCAACCTTCCCAACGCGTGGCGCGCCTCCGCGCTCTCCGCACAAATCGACATCAACTGCTCCATTTCCTCCTTCGACAGGTTTCCCTCCACAGCACCTGCTGCGAGAATTTGCCATTGCATCGAACGCGGGTTCATGAAGAAGGAGAAGGAGATGGAGAAGCAGTGGGAGTTGAGGGATAAACCGCCACAGAATCCGGCACTTTGGAAGCAATGCAATCTCCAAGCACCACCCGCAACCGGTGCAGCTGCATCGACAGCGCCGAAGGCCGCTTGTGCAGTTGCCGTGCCAGCTCTTCAATCGAACATCCATCCGCATACCGCGCATTCAAAAGCGCGCGCGACGGACCATCGACGAGACTCAAACATTCACGCAGCGCGTCCAGCATCTCCCCCTCGCCCGCATTTTCGAACTGCCCCGCCACCTCAGCGTCGAGCACCGTCTGCAGCTCCTCATGCAGGCCCACCGGGATCGCCCGAAATTTACGGCGGTAGTTCGCCAGCAAATTCATCGCGATCCCCCGCAGCCAAGGTGCCATCGGTCGCTCCGGATCACACGAATCAATCTTCCGAAAAGCCGTCAAAAAAACCTCCTGAGCCAGATCTTCCGCATCATGCCGGCTGTCCATGCGCACCGCCAGGCAGGCCCACACCCCCGCATGATGCTTCTGCACCAAAGCCGCGAACGCCCCCAGATCATGATCCTGCGCCGCCCGGATCAAGGCAACATCTCGACTGTGATCAATCAAACTCATGAAATCACCAATATAACAAGTCTAGTTCGAATCATATCCACCATTCAATTGTCGCCTGTTTCGCTCCGCAGCACAAATTCAAGCCTAATTCTGTCTTTCTCATTCCAATCGAACGCGAAAATTTTCACCGCATTGAGATATTAGAAAAATATTTGAGAAAAATGTGCTGTGGCAGACTCCAGAAAACAATTTGTCTTTGAGGCGCATCATAAGTCGCCCCCCCAATTCCTTAGATAAGAACGGGATTGGCCATTCCAGAAATCCAAAAAAATGAGGATTCGGAATTATTTCATCGACAATCAAAGCCTGTTTATGTCAATACTTAGTAAATACCATTTTATTCTATTCAGGTCATTTCGATCTTTGAGTTCCCCATGCTGTCTCCCCTTCACATCGCGCCGATTCGTGCAGCTCCGTATCGAGATAGTCGCTTCTCTCCAGCGGCCTTCACGTTGATCGAGCTGCTGGTGGTCATCACCATTATCGGAGCCCTTCTCGCCCTGTCAGGTGCCGGACTGTCCGGGGCCATGGGGGGAATGGCCATCACCAATGCTGGCAATAAAGTTTCACAACTTTGTGACGGTGCGCGCCAACGCGCCATGACCGGGAACGTGCTCACGGCTGTCGTCATCGTAACCAATGCAGGCACCAACGAAGATGGCCGGGCGATGGCCGTTTTCGAATACCCCCCCGGTGGACCTGCCTGGAAACAATTCACCGAATGGAACATCCTCCCGGACGGCATTACCGTCGACGTCAACAACAACTCCTACGGATCTTTCGTCCACAACTCCACCCCTCTTCCCTTCTTCGCCCCCGGCTCGGTCAAATACCACGACAACCCGCTTACGGCGAATCAATTTGCAGCCCGGGTCTTCGTTCCCAGCGGCGGGTTACTGGAGAGCAACGCCGCCTCACAGATGCAAGTGGTCGACGGAACCACGTCTTCAAACACCACCACCTACACGAAGGTGCTCAACGGCAAACCAGTCAACTTCTACCGGATCACCATCCTCGGAGCCACCGGTAAGACCAAAATTGAACGCCCCGAACTACCCTAGGAAAACTCCGCCACCATGCTCGCTAAACCCAGCACCCTATTGAAGAAAAAACGTCGGCCCGGTTTCACCCTGGTGGAGGTTTCACTCGCCATCGCGGTGGCCGGCATCTCCTTGTTTTCCGTTATTGGCCTGCTTCCCACCCTTCTCGAAAACGATGAAAAAAGCGGTGCCAATTCCATCCTCCCCACCCTTGCAACCCAGGCGGTTGCAGAAGTGAAACGAAAAATTGCCGAAGACGGTCTCCCCGTAAGCCTCGATACCCATTTGAACGAAAAAACGGCGCCCGATTATACCTTCCACTTTTCCGCAGACGGGTTGCGCACCGAGAAAGATGACATCAACACCGTCTTTGAATGCAATCTGTCCATGAGCCGGATGGTCCCACTCGCTAGCAATGCAACCGGCCTCACCCTCCCGGATCCCGGCGACCACTGCCTGGCGGCCAGAATGATTTTCCACTGGCCTGCAACCAGCCCGCCCAATCCGCAAAGGACCAAGACGTTCCACTCCACCATTACCGATGATTAGCGCACCCAGCCACCAAAAAACTGGCGCGCCCCCCCAGCGCCAGCACCTCAAGAAGGGATTCACCCTTCTCGAATTGCTCGTTTCCATTTCGATCCTCAGCATCCTCATCCTCGTGCTCGCCCAGGTTTCCAGCATGGTCGCCAACACCTGGAGCAGCGGCAACGCACGCGCCGACCGGCGCGCCAACGGTCGCTCCCTGGTCGACTTCATCGCCCGCGAACTCCGCAGCGCCTCCCTGCCCGTTGCCCAGCCCCGCGACGCTGCCGGCAACATCATGACCGACTACCCGGACCTCCAGTTTGTCCACAACCCGCCCACCGTCAGCGGCGGACCCAACGGCTTCAAATATCCCCATGCCATCTTCTGGCAGGCCCCCATTGCGAACGATCTCTCCGCCGGCGACCTCGCCACCATTGGATATTTTGTTCGCTGGGACACCAGCACCAGCACCCCTAGGGCCATGCTCTGCCGCTACTTCGTCAACCCCAACGACCCCGCCTACACCATCTACGACAACGCCAGCCAGTGGATCACTGACACCACCCTCGATGCCGTCGCCCCCGGCGACAACAAAACCCCCTCAAACGCCACCCAACCCAACGCCTACCGCGGTCTCTTCGCCGACAACGTCATCGCCTTCTGGGCCCAATGCCACGATGCCTCCGGAAACATCATCGACGCCACCACCGCCACGACCACCACGGCATCAACCAAAAGTTTTGACTCCCGCGTCGACTATACCGGCGCCGACTCCTCCGGCGAACCAAAAACCTACACCGCCCCCACCCTCCCCCACAGCGTCGACGTCGCCTTCGTCTTGGTCGACTCCCGCACCGCCGCCCTCTTCACACCCGCCATCATGGGAGAAATCAAAGCTCTGTCCAACAACCTCGCCGCCACCTCCGCCTCCTCCGCCACCTTTCTGGAAGCGCTTCAAACCAGCCCCTCACTCAAAAGAATCGCACAAGGCGCAACCGCCCATCGCCTGCGCGTTTACCTCGACAACGCCCCATGAAAATCCATCCATCATCCTCACGAAACAGCTCTGGCGTTGCCTTGGTGATGACCATCATCATCCTCGCCCTCATCACCATCATGGTGCTTGGCTTCGCCGACTTGGTCCGGTATGAAACCGTCTCCGCCTCCAGCCACCAGGACCGCGGACGCGCCCAATTCCTGTCCCAGATGGGCGTCGACTCCGTGATCGGCGTCCTCAAAAAGCAAACTGCCGACCCCAACCTCGTCTGGGCCAGCAAACCCGGAGCCCTCATCGTCCCCGGAGACCCCGCCCAACCCAAAAAACTCTCCACCCAGGTCAACCTCCACTCCGGTTATCCCACCGACCCCGCCGCCGTCTACACCGCCGACGTGCTTGCCCCTGCCAACCTCAACATCCAGACCCTCGCCGATCAAAATCCCCCCTCCCACCTCATCACCGACCAGTCCCCCGACCCCGAACTCAGCACCACCGGTGCCGTCGCCCTTCCCCTTCGCTGGGTCTACGTTCGCGAAGACGGCTCCCTCGACTACTCAGAAACTCCCGTCCTTGGCAACACCAGCAACCCCCTGGTGGGCCGCTACGCCTACTGGACCGATGACGAATCCAGCAAAATCAACATCAACACCGCCTGGAAACGCAATCCCCTCAACAGCAGTCCCACCAACGCAAACTACAACCCATTCTCTCCGAGCCATCCAACCTCCGTCAATTTGACGAGCCTGAATGACCCGGTGCGGGGAATATCCTTCACCCCGGAAATGGCCGACACCCTCCATTCATACATTACCAGCAACCACACCTACACCGATCTGGGTATCCCTTCCAACGGCAACCCCCATCGTTTCTTTAACTCCCTCTTTGAAGCCAGAAAACTCGACGCCCTCAACGACACCGATGGCTTCACCAAAGCACTCAACGCCTACAAATTCGAACTCACCCACTACAATCAAGATCCCGACAGCACCTTCTTCAACGAACCCCGCATCGTCCTCACCACCCAACGCAAATACGCCCAGGGCCGCCCCTTCATCGACATCCTTAAAGACGCGGGTCGCAGACCTGCCCCAGGCAGCGGCGCAGGCACCCTTACCGATCTCGGTGGCGATCCTGGTCGCACCGATAGAGACTCCATCAATTACACCAAACTCAACCAGGTCGTCAAACAACTGGTCAACTACATGAAACGTGAAGACTGGCCCATGGTTCAAGGAACAGCAGGTAAACCCAGCCTGCAAAAAAAATATTATGGCGACAGCGATATCCGCCTCACTCAAATCGCTCTCAACATCATCGACTACGTGCGCAGCGCCGAATCGGAATACTTGCTTGTCGAACCCCTGCGCGGCATCATGCGCAATGGGGAATTTGTGAGCGACATTGAAGATCCCAGCATTCGTGGTGCCAACTACACCTACAAAGGCATCACCCGCAGCCTCTACATCACAGAAATGGGCGTCTGGGTAGCCGACGATCCAGAAACCAGCGGACCAAATGCAGGCCGGTTCCATTGCAAATTTTTTGTCGAAGTCCACCTTCCAGAAGGAAACGGAATTGATTCGCTGGATCTCACTAAACTCCCCGTCAAATACAATCAGGCAACCCCAACCAGCAACTTGTGGGTTTACAACAACCATATCGCCGGGGGCGGCACCACAGGTGCCCCGCCCGTCCATGTGTGGAAAATGGGGGACGGCAGCAACGGTGGAAAATGGTGGCTGGTAAGAAAAGAAAACATCGTTGGAGAAGGCCCCCCGGATGAGCGCAACCCAGTAATTGATAGAGGTGGATACAAAACACTCCAGTTCGATGCCTGGCGCCTCCCTATAGCCACCTCCCCGACCAATCCCAAAGGACGCCCCACCCAGTTCACCAACATGCGATTCGCCTTGGTCATGAACAAAATGAAGCCTGACAAAACCCCTATTCCTCCGACTGAGGCCGAGTTCGAACGCGGGTTCTCTTCCGACCCCGGCACCCAACGTTTCGAAGTAAGCCCCATCAGCGGTGGGTCCGTCCTTTATACGGTCAATACTCCGGGAACCGCTCCCGGCGATATTCGCTCCATGGCGGTCGACGACCCCTTCATCAACAATGTCACTGGCGACTGGAAACCCTCCAGTCCCCGCAACACCTTCGCCGGCCTCAAAGGAGGAGTTTCACGTCAAAATCCTGACGGAATCACTCCCATTGGCCCGCCCAATGACGATGTCAACTCGTTGGGCAAAGCCCCCCAGTTTGACCCTCCTCAGGACACCAATGCCTCTGGACTGGTTACCTCAGTCAGCATGAAATTTCCATACCCAAAAGGTCATGAACAAAACCAACAGGGAATGGTCTACTCCGCGGGCGAACTGGGTTTCATCCACACCGGGGTTGAGATTCACGATGGAGCCGGCAAACATGGAATTTCCTACCGAACCCTGCGACTTCAACCCAGCCTCCACACAAACACCACGGTTCCAGACTGGGCCTTCATGGACCTCTTCACCGCACCCGCCGTCTCCCCCAACCAAGCCCAGGACATCTTCACCCCACACGGCACCGGCGTCGGCGGGAGGGTAAACATCAACGCCCTCGTTGAGCCCTATGCCGACCCCACCGCAGTCACCAATGAGTCCAGTCGCCTGGTTCGGAGACTCCCCCTGGTTGCCATTTTCGCCGGTGCCCCCAGCAAAACTGACACCCCTGACATCCTCGACAGCACCCAGGCCAAACAAATCGCTGGCAATGTTTACCACCGCCGCTGGCTCTCCACCGATCCATCCCGCCGATTCGGCCACCCTGACTCCTTTGATTCGCCAGGGGAAATCGTCGAAATCGCCGGCGTCGCTGATCTTGGCGAGGAAAGCGAAGCCATTGTGCGCAGTATCGGCAGTCTCGTCACCACACGTGGCAGCGTGTTCTGTGTTTACAGCATCGGACAAACCCTGCGTGAAACACGCACCGGAAGTTTGCTCGTCACGGCGGAACAGCGCAATCAGACTGCGCTCGAGCGCTATCTTGAAATTGATGACAACGAGACCATCGATAACTATGCTGATGACATTAAAACCGTCCATTTTCGCAAAGTCACATCACGCAACCTAACTCCTTAGCGACCCTCTTCCACCTACCATGACAGCTCCCAAAATCGGCACGCTTCTGGCCCTCGCCTTGGCTTCGATCACATTTACCCAACTAAGGTCGGTCCAAGCTGAAGACGTTTACTGGGATGGAGTCACGGGCTCATGGGCAGATTCTGGCAACTGGGTCAATTTTGATGGCGACCCCTACGGTCTGCCGGGTTCCAATGACTACGCAATTTTCGACTCATTCTCCACATCCGCATCCATCCTCACCACCTTGGGAGGACCGCAAACTGTAGGTGGCCTTGTCTTTGAAGACTTCGAAAGCCCCTTCACCTTGGGCATCTCACCAGTCTCCGCCGACGTCCTCACCATCACCGGCATCAACAACCAAGGCATCCTACTCGATCCCACAGGAAACAACAACAGTCGCGATGTCGTCCTCAACTTCAACCTCTTCGCCGCAACCACCCGGGTTCAAAGCTGGACCAACCTGTCTGACGATCACACCATCACCTACAACGGAACCATCACGCTTGGCAACACTCTCACGTTCAACGGCAACGGCAATCACATCGTCAATGGCGACATCCTGTCCAACATTGGCACTTCAGCCCGTAGCATTGAGAAAAACGGCTCCGGAACCTTGATCATCAACGGCAACATCGACACCGATACCAGCACTGGCAGCTCCGTCGGCAACCTTCGTATCATGGACGGCATCGTCAAGGTCAACACCTCCACCACCTCCCAGCTCCAGCTCATCTTCGGCACCGCCGCCGCAGGCGTCCAGGGCTCCGACAACATCGGCACCCTCACCCTCGACAACAACTCAGCCGTGGACTTCCGCCTCGGCGGCACCCTCTACGTCCACCGCACCAGCCAGGGCGGCATCATCAACAGCGACGGCGGCGGCTCATCCTCCCCGTTCATTTCTCTAAACGGCACCAAAACTTTCATGGTCGGCGACTCCTCATCCGCCGTCGACCTCCTCGTCCAAGTCGGCATCGCCGACGGCACCACCGCTGCCTCCGGCCTAGTCAAACGCTCCATCGGCACCATGGTAATGGAAGGCATCAACACCTATACCGGCGCCACCTTCGTCGACCGCGGCAAACTCATCCTCGATTACCAAGCCAACAACGGCAACAACAAACTCAGCGACACTGCCGCCACGAATCTTCGCGGCGGCTGGCTCGAACTGCGCGGCAACGACTCCGCTGCCACCTCCGAAACCATCTCCGCCCTCACCATCGGCAGCGGCAGCAGCACCCTTGCCATGGTTAGCACCGGCCAGACCACCACCCTCAACATCGACGGAAATCTCAACCGTTCCGCACTCACCGGCGTCATCAACTTCACCACCAACGATCAGGCCAACACCCAGATCATTGTCGGCGGAACTACCACCAACAACCCGGGAGGCTTCCTCGGCGGCTGGGCCACCTACAACAGCAACCGCTGGGCCACCAAAAACGCCTCCAACCAAATCGTCGCCCTCGACGGCACCCTCCAGAACAACAGCAGCCTCTGGACCTCCAACGACAACATCATTGTCGATGGGGCCATCACCGGCCCGCTTGTCACCCCCGTCATCAGCTCGCTCATCCTCAACGCCGCCAGCGGCAGTGACCTCGTTATCAACAACCACGCCGCGGCCCTCATCATCGACAACGAGGCCATCCTTCTCGGTAGCGACGCCGCCGCAGACGCCACCATCAGTGGTGGCCAGTTGATGACCAGCAACATCACCAACGACGCCATCAACGAACTCATCATCACCAACCTCTCCGAGTCCAGACTCACCATCTCCTCCAACATCGGCAGCAACACCACCTACCTCACCTCCACTCAACACCTCAACCTCGCCGGCCCCGGCCTCATCGAACTCTCCGGCAACTCCTCAGCCAACGGCAACACCTACATCAACGGCAACGTCCTCGTCACCTCCAGCAACGCCCTCAACGCCTACGGAGCCATCGTCATGTCCACCGGCGGCGACATGACCAACGTCGGCGCCCGTCTCGATCTCAGCAACCTCACCACCGCCGTCGGACGCCTCAGCGGAGGAGCTGACACCGGAGATGGTTTCTTTGACCGCGGCCCCGGCGAGATCGCTCTTGGCAGCACCGGCAACCTCACCGTCCATCAAACCATCAACTCCACCTACAACGGCACCCTCACCGGATTGGGCGGCAGCACCATCACTAAAAAAGGAAACGGCATCCTCACCCTGCAAACCAATACCTCAACCTTCAGCGGTCGACTGGAAGTGCTGGGTGGAGGGGTCACGCTCCAAAGCGGCAGCAGCACCCTGAACTCCCTCCAATCGCTTCTCGTCCGGGGGGGTGCCGTCACCTCCAACCAAACCAGTTCAGACAGTAGCATTGACCATATCGGCAACAGCGCCATCGTCCGACTACAGGGAACCACAGGCAATGGTTTGTTGGTAAGCAGCTCCAGAAACACCAACACCCAGACCGAAACCATGGGTGCGCTTCATCTTGAAGGCGGCGCGAACACCCTCACCGTCAACAACACGGCTGCCACCCCCACAGGCTCGGTTAGCAACGCGATGGCCTTTGCCGCCTCCAGCAACTCCCTCGCTCGCAGCAATGGAGCCACCTTACTGGTGCGCGGCCGCAACCTCGGCCTCACCGCAAGCGCCACAGGCATCCCAGCCACCCGCATCACCTTCACCAACACCACCGCACTCGACGCCGCCATGATTGGCACCGGCACCACCGCTGGAGACACCAACCTCAGAATCCTGCCCTACGCCATCGGCGAAAACAACACCACCAGCGCCCTCACCCTTGCCGCCGTCGGCAACTCCTTCCTCACCTACGGCGCAGGCGGCACCGGGCTCCGCGCCCTCACGGATGCCGAATACACCAGCACCTTCACCGCCGACAACAACGTCAGCCTCAACACCGCCAGCGCTGGCCTGGTCGGCACCACCATCAACTCCCTCCGCCTCGTCAACACCGCAGGCAACACCAACATCAGCGGCACCGGCAACCTCGTCCTCACCAGCGGTGCCCTTCTCATGACTGCCGGAACCACTGACAACGACTCCACCATCAGCGGCTTCACCAACATCACCAGCGGCCCCGATGTCGATGAAATCATCGCGTTCGTCACCTCCGCCAACGCCAATGCTGCCAACGCCATCCTCACCATCAGCTCCAGCGTCACCGACAATGGCGAGGCCGTCTCCCTCACCAAATCAGGTGCCGGAACCCTCGTCCTCAATGGCACCAACTCCTACACCGGCACCACCACCATCAACCAGGGCGTCCTCCAATTCAGCAATGCCGGCAATCTGGGCGCAGGACTCATTCGTCTCTCCGGAGGCACCCTCCGCTGGGATGCTGGCAACACCACCGACATCACCGCAGGCTCACGCCCCGTTGAACTCCTCGGCTCAAGCGTCTACCTCACCCCAAACGTCGGTGGCAACATCCTCAATGCCGGCAGCAGCTTCGACATCGGCGCCAACAACGTGACTCTCGCCAACGCCATCGGCAACAACGGTTACGGTGGCCTCACCAAACTCGGCAGCGGCACCCTCACCCTCAGCGCTGCCCCCACCTACACAGGTGCCACCTGGGTCGCCGACGGCACCATGAACTTTGCCACCATCGCCCCGGATACCACCGAAGCCCTCTACCTCGTGCGCACCACCGGCGGCACCGTAAGCTCCACCATCACCAACGGCCTGAACACCCAGTCCATCATCGTCGGAGGAGCCTATACCAATCCCGGAAGCAACACCACCGGCGTCACCGGAACCCTCACCGTCAATGGCGGTGCCGTGAACATCGGCAACGGACAAGGCGACGATTTCATACTCGTTGGCTACCGCGATGCAAGCGCTGGCGTCGCCACCAGCGCCACCCGTGGCACCGCTGATTTCAGAAATGCCAGCGAGGTCAACATCGACGTCCAGAGCCTTCACATTGGCTACCTGAATGGAGCCACCCCAAGTCCCAACAACACCACCACCAGCGGTATCATGTTCCTCTCCCAGAGTGGTCCCAACCTCGTGAAAGCCGGCAGCATCATTCTCGGTCATTCCCCCATCGGCGTCATCAACAGCCAGAACAGCAACGTCATTAACTCTGAAATCGTTCTGGGCGCAGGCAGCAACACCGTCCACACCGACACCTTCATTGTCGGCGGAGCCAAATCCAATGGCAAGGTCACCATCAGCAGCGGAGGCGACTTCACCCTGCGTGGATGGCAAGGCGGCGATACCGGGGCCAACCTCTACATCGGCGACAACGATGAAACCAATACCAACGTCGCCAACACCTCACTGTTCGACCTGACCGGTGCCAGTGACGTCGACATGAACATCAACCTGCTGATCGTCGGACGCATGGGCCAGCCCAACAACATTATCGCAAGAGGCGATGGCACGCTGACCTTCGATACCGGGCTGATCCGCGCCACCACCATTCTCCTGGCGGACTACAACTATCATGGTGACGGTTCCGCCGGCAGCGGGGTCCCAAGCTTAACGCGGGGCACCATCAATCAATCCGGTGACGCCACCTTCCGCTTCATGAATCTCAGCAAAGGCACTGGCGTCGCCACCTGGAACTGGAACAGCGGCACCATCCAAAACCTCGAAAATGCCAACCAGACCAACGAAAACGTCGTCATTTCCCTCAACGGCAGCGGAACCGCCACCGATCCCACCCTGCGCAATTACATCGTCGACGAAAACCAAACCTCCACCTTCGAAGAAGACGCCTCCTTCACCGGCACCGGATCCTTCACCAAATCCGGCGAAGGCGACCTCCTCCTCGAAGGCACCAACACCAACACCGGCAATGTCCTCATCAACGAAGGTTCCATCACCCTCAGCGGCACCGGCAGCATGGACGACGCCGCCTGGATCAACATCGGCCCCTCCGGCAGCCTCGACGTCACCCAACGCACCGGCGGCACTTACACCAGCGACGCCGTCATCTCTGGAACTGGCACCATCAAGGCTACCACCTTCACCGTCGGCAGCAACACCGGAACCGGCAATACCAACGGCGTCATCCGTCCAGGCTCATCCAGCAACAACAACAGCGCCTCGAACGCCCCCACCGTTGGCAACCTGACAGGAACCCTCAGTGTCCAGGGCAACCTCACCCTCGCCGCCTCCACCGAACGCATTGACCGGGCCGTTCTTCAAATTTTCAGCACCACCTACAACGCCTCTTCAAGTCTGATGACCTACGGTGGTGACCTCGAATTGTGGGCCGACAACATCCCCACTGATCACGCCGCATTTCTTGATGGCAACGCCGGTGCCAATTACGATCACATCGACATCTCCGGCCAGCTCAACGTGTCCAACAACAGTGGCATCACGATCATCGGCGACTCCTACATTGCCGTCGCCGGAGACGTATTCAATCTCCTCGACTGGGTCGGCGCCTCCCTGGACAACAGCTTCACCATCGGGGAACGCTATCGCACCGGAGCAGAAACCGGACTCGACCTCATCCTGCCGGACATTTCCCTTTCTGGTCTTCAGTGGGACACCAGCCTCTTCCAGCAGCATGGCATCATCGTGGTTACCGCTGTTATCCCGGAACCAGCACGCGCCATCCTCATTTTCCTCGGTCTCTCAACCTTCCTTCTCCATCGCAAACGTCGATAACATCATCACTCCCCACCTCGTCGAACCCTGGTCTTGCCATCATCTTTCCGATTTTATTTTCGACCAACCACGCCTGTCTCCTGTGAAGAAGTCATATCTTAACCTCATCGTCGCCATCATCCTGCTCCAGCAATGGCTGCTTCCATCCGCCCCAGCCCAGGAACGCCTCTACTGGGATGGAACCGCAGGTGCCACTTGGAACGACGCCAGCAACTGGATATTCTTCAACCTCTCCAGCTCCGTCATTACCCCCGGCACCATTCCCGGTCCCGAGGACATTCCCTATTTCGACAACGCCGGACCCGGCGACAGCATCGGCACCCTCGGGGCCAACCAAAGCGTCCTCGGACTCTTCTTCGAAAACCTCGCCGACCCCTTCACCATCGGCGACCTTGCTGAATCCTTCACCCTCACCATCGGCACCTCAGGCATCGTCATCGGCGACGCAGGCTTTGGCTCCACCCCCGTCACCACCGCCGCCGCCACCATCAATTCCAATCTCGCCATCACCGTCACCCAAATCTGGGCCAACCAGTCCGCCACCACCTTCACCGCCGCAGGCAACCTCACTCTTGGAGCCAACCTGACCCTGACCGATGACCCCCTCGGCACCAATAACTCCAACGGCACCTTCGTCCTCGGTTCAGCCGGCAAAATCATCACCCAATCCCTCGCCAATCGCACCATCACCGTCCAGGACACCGGTGCAGCCACCGAACTCACCATCAACGGTGAACTGGCCCTCACCGAAAGCGCCACCACAGGACGTCGCCTCTTCATCAACACCGCCACCGACGCCGCCGTTCTCATCAACGGCAACATCACCAACGGCGCAGGCGGAGCCAGCGGACTCACCAAACAAGGCAACGGCACCCTCACCATCGCCGGCGACCTCCTCTACACCTCAGGCAACGGAACCGTCGTCGACGGCGGCACCATCAACATCAATGGAGCTGTCAGCACTGCAGGAGGAGCCTTTGTTGCCAACAACAACAGCATCATCAACTTCAATGCCACCACTTTCACCGGAACCGGAGGCTTCACCGCGAACGGCACAAGCGCCATCAACTTCAACACCTCCGGTTATAGCGGCAGTTCCAGCTTCACCGCCAGCGGCGGAACCCTCAATCTCGACGCAGCCACCTACGCAGGCACCGGCACCTTCGCCGTAGGCAGCGGTGGCACCTTCAACCTCAACGCCGCCAACCACACCGGCACCAACACCTGGAACATTATCAACGGCCAGTTCAACGTCACCACTGTAAACACCAACCTCAACGTCAACACCCTCCTCTTCGGCCAGGAATTCACCCCCTCCACCGCCACCTTAAACGCCACCGGCTACTCCCTCAACCTCACCGGCAGCATCGTCACCCGACGCGTCACTGCCCCCATCACTCTCAACAACAACCTCAACTTCAACAGCAATCACATCATCGAAGTCTGGGACAACGCAGCCGACCAAGACCTTGTCATTGAGGGCGACATTTCCCAATCCGCCGCAGCCGGCTTCACCAAAACTCGCGCAGGCACCCTCGTCATCCGCGGAACCAACAGCACCACCGGCGAAAACTTCTTCGGTCATGGCAGGGTCGTCCTCGACTACACCACCAACAACACCAGCAAACTCGGTTCCGGCAATCAAAACCTCGGCGGCGTCGACGTCGACTTCATCGGCAACAACTCCACTGCCACCGAACAACAAGTCGGATCCCTCAACGTCTTTGCCCGCGGCTCCAACAACATCAATCTCGCTCCAGGAACCGGCCAAACCCTCACCCTGAAAGCCACCAGCCTCAATCGAGGTCCGACCGACAGCGGCATCGGCGGCACCATCAATTTCATCCTTCCCACCACCAGTTCCCAAGTCGAAATCGCCAGCGCCGACAACCCGTTCGTCGGCTCTTGGGCCACCATCCAGGACGACACCAGCTCCTATTTCGCCGCCATCTCCGATGGCAAACTCATCAAAGCCACCTCCACCAGCCCCAACGACCTCCTCGCCAGCCAGTGGGCTCCCACTCTCGTCAATCAAAACGTCACCGACGACACTGGATTCACCGGCACCACCGATTACATGGCCGTCAACAGCCTCCGCATCGCTGCCTCCAACCCGCTCAATGTCATTGAAAATCTCCACGTCGCCAGCGGAGGCATCCTCAACGCCCAAGACAGCACCTCCACCGGTATATTCGGCGGAACCCTGACCAGCGGCCTCATCCAGCCCACCTTCGGTGCCGAACTCATCATCACCCAACACAGCAGCACCGACTTCGAAATCCAATCCTCCATCCGCCGTGCCGACAACACCGCTGGAGGAGCCGTCAACATCACCAAAGCAGGAACCGGAACTCTCATCCTCAGCGGCCAAAACCAGACCTCTGGTCGCACCAACGCCACCACCGCCAGCGGCACCCTCTTTCTTAACGAGGGCACCGTCGTCCTCAAAGGCGGAAACGCTCTCAGCGACAATACCGATGTGCTCTTCGACCCCCGCGCCAACGCCACCCTGGAACTCGCCGACAGCGAAACCATCGGCTCCCTCACCACCGCCAACCTCGCCCTTGATGGCGAAAGCACCGTCGACATCGGCACCCACAATCTCACCATCAAACAATCCGGAACCCAAACCTATTCCGGAGCCTTCGAGGGGTCGGGCACCATCATCAAAGACAACCTTGACCGCACCGCCAACTCCATAGCCACCCTCACCCTCAACACCACCTCCCATTCCAGCTTCACCGGCGACCTGCAAATCAACCGCGGCATCGTCCTCCTTTCCGGCAACGGCGTCCAAAACCTTAGCAACGTCAATGAAATCCGCATCAACCAGGGCGGTGGATTGATCATCGACCACACCAACGCCACCCTCGTCCTCAACCGGCTCAACAACTCTGCGGATGTCGTCCTCAATGGTGCGAACGGCAGGGCATCCACCACCACCGCCATCCGTGGCCTCAACATGCGCAGCAACCAGGGCAACGTGCAGATCGAAACCATCAACAATCTCGTCATCAACAGCGGTGCCAGCTACGCCACCCTCGAAGCCCTCTCTACCACCAGCGGCAGCGCCATGGTTATTCAAGCCAGTTCCATCATCCGCAACAACGGTGCCACCCTCAGCGTCCGCGGCACCAACCTCGCCGGACCCGGCAGCGTCGGACGCACCCGACTGCGCCTCGCCCCCAACAGCACCGCCGCCGTTGCCTTTGCCAACCAATTCCGCACCGGCGGCATCTATGCCAACGGAGCCAGCAGCCTCGCCACCACCGGCGCCGCCAACAACGGCGCCGCCACCGCTAAAGACATCTCCATCGTCTCCTGGGCCGTCGGCGAAACCTTCAGCGGCAACACCCCGGGAGCCACCAACGACGGCAACTCTTTTGTCGCCTACAATTCTGACGACCTCGGTTTCACGCCCCTCCACCTGGTCAACCAATACAGCACCTACACCGCCGCTGCCACCACCCACAACGTGCGCGAATCCCTTACCGCCGATCTCGCCATGGGCGCAGGCAAAAACATCAACAGCCTCCTCATCAACAACCAAAACAACACCGCCACCCTCATCAACCTCACGGGCGATGCCGGCACCAACCTAAGCGTCACCAGCGGAGCCTTCCTCTTCACCGGCGTTGGAGCCCCCAACGCCAGCGGCCTCGCCACCCAGAACGCCACCCAGGGTGGCATCGTCATCCGCGGCTTCGATGGCATCGAAATCAGCGGCACCAACAAGGAATACATCATGTTCGCCAACAACATGTCCACCGCCGGCACCACAATTGAATCCGCCCTCATCACCGCCGCCACCTTCACCAAATCCGGCCAGGGCCTCCTCCATCTCAAAGGGACCAACGATGCCCTCACCGATGTCACCATCAACGAAGGCACCCTGCGCATCGACACCGCCTCCAACCTCGGCGGCAACGACGGTGCCATCAATCTCGCCGGCGGTATCCTGCAACTTGGAACCGACTGGAACACCGCCACCTCCGGCTCCCTCGAAAATCGCACCATCAACGTTCTTGATGGCATCACCAGTTCCCTCGACACCAACGCCGCCCTGCGCACCGACCTCACCAACAACCTCACCATCGGTGCCATGACAGGCACCGGCACCTTCATCAAACAGGGCCTCGGCACCCTCACCCTTGGCGGCAGCACCGCCTCCACCTTCACCGGACTCTTCGTCGTCGAAGGTGCCAGCGGATTCCTGCAAGACGACACCACCGTCCTTCTCAACAACACCGGCGGCAACGCCATCGCAGGCGACATCATCATCGGCAAACTCAACAGCGCCCCCGCTGGTCGCTCAATCCTCAAACTCGGCCGCAGCGATCAAATCGCCGACACCTCCGTCATCACCATCAGCAGTGCCTCAGGAGTCAACGGCTTCTTTGCCCTCAACGGCTTCGACGAAACCGTCGCAGGCATCGTCAACACCAACCGCGAAGGCGTCATCCAGGTTGCGCAGAGTCTCACACTTGCCGATCCGACCAGCACTCTCACCGTCGCCGGAAGTGGCGACTATTATTTTGATGGATATCTCCGCAACAGCGCCGGTGGAAACGGCGTCCTCAGCTTCAACAAAGAGGGAACCGGCACCCAAACGCTCTCCGGCGATCGGATCGTATACACTGGAAACACCGTTCTCAGTGGCGGCCTGCTCCGTCTACGCGACACCATCGGTTTCAACAGCATCATCACCAACAACGCCAGCCTCGAACTTGAAAACACCGGGGTCACTTGGGACTACACCCGTGCCATCAATGGCAGCGGCAACGTCAGGAAAGCCGGCACCGGCACCACCACCCTCGCCGCCGCCAGCACCTACTCCGGCGTCACCGACATCGACGCCGGCACCCTCACCCTCGGAGCCGCCGGCTCAATCAACAACTCCAGCGCCATCAACATCAAACACGGTGCCACCCTCGACGTCTCCGCCAAGGGTCCAGCCGGCTACGACTACGGCCACCTCCTCACCGGCGGCGGCACCGTCACCGGCAATATCAACCTCATCAGCGGCGGCTCCCTCCGCCCCGGTGCCAGCACCAACCCCACCGCTGCCGCCACCACCGGCGACCAGCTCGGTGCCCTCAACATCACCGGCAACCTCGGCCTCACCGGCGGCTACGCCGTCCTTCAAATCACCTCCCCCACCCTCAACGACGCAGGCGTCGCCGCCGCCTACACCGCAGGTGCCGCCGCCCTCACCGCTTATCTCAATACCAACGCCGACGACTGGAACGCCACCACCTACACCGACGCCAACGGCGTCCCCAAACACGACTACGTCGACGTCAGCGGCGACTTTACCTGGAACAACGGCAGCACCATCACTTACACCGGCATCAACTACAACCCGACCGTCGGCGACATCCTCAACCTCTGGGACTGGACCAACCTCGGCGGCACCTTCAACCTCGGAGCCGACGCCAGCCTCCAACGCGAAGGCGGCCTCCTTGGCGACCTCGAGCTCCCCGACTTCGACGGCATCCTCTACGACCTCAGCCTCTTCCGATCCCACGGCATCGCTGTCGTCGTTATAATCCCCGAACCCTCCCGCGCCGTTCTTCTCCTCCTCGGACTCTCCTCACTTGTCTTGCGCCGCAGAAGGCAACGCTGACTCAAAGACAACGATAGCCTCACGCCATTTCAATCCACCTAATGCCATGGCATCCCATCCATACTTGAACCGTATCCTCAAACTAGCCGCCACGGGTTTGATGGCAATGTCCATCAACACCGGTATACTGGCACAGGAACGCCTCTACTGGGACGGAGCTACTGGCGCAACCTGGAACGACGCCAACAACTGGATATTCTTCAACCTCTCCAGCTCCGTCATCACCCCCGGCACCATTCCCGGTCCCGAGGACATTCCCTACTTCGACAACTTCGGCCCCGGCGACACCATCGGCACCCTCGGCGCCAACCAAAGCGTCCTCGGTCTCTTCTTCGAAGACCTCACCGACCCCTTCACCATCGGCGACCTTGCTGAATCCTTCACCCTCAGCATTGGCACCTCTGGCATCGTTATCGGCGACTCAGGTTTTGGCAGCACCCCCGTCACCACCGCCGCCGCCACCATCAATTCCAACCTCGATCTTACCGCTCCCCAAATCTGGGCCAACCAGTCCGCCACCACCTTCACCGCCGCAGGCAACCTCACCCTTGGGGCCAACCTGACCCTGACCGATGACCCCCTCGGCTCCAACAACTCCAACGGCACCTTCAACCTCGGTTCCACCGGCAAAACCATCACCAACAGCGGCGGCGATCGCACCCTCACCGTCCAGGACACCGGGGCGCTTGTAGAAACCACCATTGAAAGCGACATCCACCTCACCGAAAGCACCACCACAGGCCGCCGCTTCACCATCGACACCTCCGCCGGTTCCCACGTCGTCATCAACGGCGACATCCTCAACGGAGGCGTCGGAGCAGCCGCCAGTTCCTTCACAAAAACTGGTGTCGGCACCCTCACCATCAACGGCGACCTCAACTACACCCAGGTCGGCACCGCAGGTGGCACCTCCAGCGGCACCGTCATTACCGGTGGCGGAACCAGCACCACCAATATCAACGGCAACATTAACAACGGTGCCCAAACTTGGACCATCACCGGGGGCGCAGGCACCGTTCTCAATCTCGCCTCAGAAAACGTCACCTCCACCGGCACCTGGGTTGTCGGCACCTCCACTCAACTGAACTTCCTCCGCAACGGCACCACCAACGTCACCATGGGCGGCTGGGACCTCCGTGCTGGCAGCCTCACCCAGATCAGCACCGCTACCACACTCACCGGCAACACCGGCGTATGGACCGTCAACGACTCCACCGTTGAAATTGACGGCACCCTCAACAATCTCACCACCGGCACCTGGTCCCTCACCGGCACCAACGCCGCCGTCAACATCAACAACGCCGCCACCTTCACCACCGGCTCATGGACCATCAACCAAGGCTCCGTCAACTGGACAGGCTCAGGAACCGCCAACTTCGCCGCCGCTGCCACCATCAACCTCGGCAGCACCTCCTCAGACACCCTCGCCTCCATCAACCTCAGCCCAGCCGCCATCCTCAACCTCGGCGGCAACATCAGCTCGCGACGCGGCTCCAACTCGCTGCTCATTGATGGCGGCACGCTCAACCTCAATGCCACACGCACCATCACCGTCCAGGACAATGCCGCTGTCGATGAAGACCTCATCATCACCTCCACCATCACCAATGGAAGCGCCGCAAGCGGCATCACCAAAGCTGGCAATGGCACCCTCACCCTCTCCGGCACCACCTCCTTCACCGGCAACACCACCATTTCCGCAGGACGCCTGCTCCTCGACTACACCACCCAAAACAACTCAAAAATCTCCTCCACCGGCACCCTCACCCTCGGCAATGGCGACCTCGAACTTCGCGGGCATGCCACCGACGCCACCAGCCAGACCACAAGCAGCGTGATCCTCACCGGAAGCGGTGCGAACGAAATCGTCCTCACCCCAGGTGCCGCGCCGCTCGTGCTCAACATCGGCGACATTTCCGGCGGAAACAACACCCACTCCTTACGCTTTGTTCTCCCCACGAACACCACCGTCAACACCTCCACCGCCGCCACCAACTTCCTCGGTGCCTGGGCCACCATGAACGACGGCACCACCGACTACTACGCTGCGGTTGGCTCCGGAAAAATCATTGCCGCACAGGCCACCGCCGCCGACAACGTCGCTCAAATTTGGGCACCTACGCTGCTCGACCAAAACATCACCGATGTCGCCGGGTTCACCGGCACCTCGGACTACATGAACGTCAACACCCTGCGCATCTCCGCCGGCAACAACCTCAATGTCATCGAAAACCTCAACCTCCAGAGCGGCGGACTCCTCATCACCTCCGACAGCACCGCCACCGGAATCCATGGCGGCACCATCACCTCCAGCGTCAACAGCCTGCTCGTCACCCACCATGGCACCCAGGAATTCGAAATCTCCTCCGACCTTCAGCGCTTCAACGACAGCCACGGTGGCGGTCTCACGATCAATACTACCGGCGACGGCACCCTCGTCCTAAGCGGCCACAACATCACCGGCTTCAGCGGCAACCCCAACGTCGCCAGCGGCCTCATCAACATCCTCGATGGCACCCTCGCCGTCGCCGGGGGCAACGCCATCTCCGACAACACCACCGTCAGCCTCAACTCTCCCTACTCCACCTTCCGCATCGATGACAACGAAGCCATCGGCAACCTCCTCGCCACCGGCGGTATTGTCGACCTCCAATCCAACGACCTCACCGTCCGGCTCAGCACCAACCAATCCTTCGGCGGCACCTTCATCGGAGACGCCGAAAGCACCCTCATCAAATCCAACATGGTCGTCGCCACCAGCTCAGGCGTCGCCAACAACCTCAACATCAGCACCTCCAATGATGCATTCTTCGGAGCCATCGAAGTCGACGGCGGCCTCTTCCACCTCACCGGCAGCGGCTCCTTCAACAACGTCAGTTCCATCACCTTGAACAAATGGGGATCCCTCCTCCTCGACAGCTTCTCCTCCGCCACCAGCACCCGCATCAACAACAACGCCGCCATCCTTCTCAACAGCGCCAATGGTGCCGCCAACGCCCAACCCACCCTCAATCGCGGCCTCTGGATTCGCAACAACGTCAGCAGCGCGGCAGTCAATGAAATTGTCGGCCAGGTCACCCTGCAGGCCGGATCCAACTACATGCTGGCCGAAGCCACCGGCGGCAATACCAGCACCACCACCACCCTCACCATGGCCGGATTGACCCGTGAAAACAACAGCACCCTGTCCATGCGCGGCACCCGACTCGGCACCAATGCCACCAACATCCAGCGCTCCGCCATCGCCATCACCACCACCGGCAACGCCGACGAAACCTTCGGCAACCTGTTCCGCGTGGGCGGCACCTTTGCCAATGGAGCCACCGCCGCCAACACCCAGGCCCTCTCCGGCACCGCCACCAACATCTCCATCGTCCCCTGGGTCATCGGAGAAGTCTTCGGCAGCACCCAACCCACCGACCGGCAATCTCCCGGCAACAGCTTCGTCACCTACAACGCCAGTTGGGGTAGTGCCGGCAACCTCGGCTTCCGTCCCCTCCACCTTACCAACGAATACATCAACTACGGCACCGCCGCCAGCGATGGCACCCAAAACGTCCGCAGTTCACTCACGTCCGACACCAGCGTTCTCGCCGGTAAGTCCATCAACACCCTCATCATCAACAATGCCAACACCAACGCCACCGCCATCAGCTACACCCTCACCGCCGCTGGCAACAACACCCTCAACCTGACCACCGGCGCCATCCTTTTCACCGCCGTCGGCGACGTCAATGCCGAGGGCGGAGCCACTTCCATCGCTACCGCCAGCCAGGGTGGCATCATCCTCAATGCCGGACAAATCACCACCAGCAGCAGCGAATACCTCATGTTCGCCAACAACATTTCCACCGCAGGCACTACCATCAACGCCAGCCTCACCACCGCCGCTGCCTTCACCAAATCCGGCATCGGCCTCCTCACCCTCACCGGCAACAACACCGCCCTCACCAGCATCACCCTCAACGAAGGCACCCTGCGCATCAACGACCTCGACAACATCGGCGGCGACACCGGCACCATCACCTTCGCCGGCGGCACCCTCGACCTCAGCAGCAACTACACCGCCACCGACCACCTCACCAGCCGCACCATCAACGTCATCGCCGGCAACGACGGTCGGCTCTACATCACCAACGGCAAGGACATCCAGACCGGCACCATCAACGCCACCGACGCCACCTTCATCAAGGGCGGTGCCGGCATCCTGCGCCTCACCGGCGGTGCCGTCGTCAACGCCGACCGATTCATCGTCGAACACCATCAGGAAACCAACGCCAACCCAGGCGTCAATCCACAACTCGTCCTGGACAATGCCGACGGCGTAAACGCCATCAACGCTGACCTCCAAATCGGCAGCGGCCTCAGCAACACCGGCACCAACGGCACTGCCGTCGTCCACCTCCAGTCCAACGAACAAATCGTCGACACCGCCGTTGTCAGCTTCAACGCCACCAGCAACCTCTTCGGTTACCTCACCCTTTTCGGTCACACGGAAACCATTGCCGGCATCGTCGCTGCTGACACCAGTTCCGCCACCGCCGGCGGCGCTGCCATTCAAAATTCCCAAGATGCCTCCAACACCCCCGGCAGCGCCGTCGGTCGCCTCATCCTCGCCGGCAGCGACTACTACTACTACGGCGGTCGCATTCGCGATTTCGCATCCGGCACCACCGCCAGCCAGGGCTCCATAGGCATCAGCAAAATTGGCTCCGGAACCCAAACCCTCGCCGGTGCCTTGATCACCTACACCGGCACCACCATCGTCGACGCCGGCCTGCTCCGCCTGCGCGACACCACCGCCTTCAACAGCGCCATCACCAACAACGCCACCGTCGAAATCGAACGCACCAACGCCACGGCCTGGACCTACAACCAAATCATCTCAGGCACCGGCAACCTGCGCAAAACCGGCACCGGCACCGGCACCACCACCCTCGCCGCCGCCAGCACCTACTCCGGCGTCACCGACATCGACGCCGGCACCCTCACCCTCGCAGCCGCCGGCTCGATCAACAACTCCAGCGCCATCAACATCAAACACGGTGCCACCCTCGACGTCTCCGCCAAAGGCGCAGCCGGCTACGACTACGGCCACCTCCTCACCGGCGGCGGCACCGTCACCGGCAATATCAACCTCATCAGCGGCGGCTCCCTCCGCCCCGGTGCCAGCACCAACCCCACCGCTGCCGCCACCACCGGCGACCAGCTCGGTGCCCTCAACATCACCGGCAACCTCGGCCTCACCGGCGGCT